>CAYOBB010000057.1:0-5980 GCA_964402195.1 uncultured Clostridium sp.
ATATACATAACAGAAAATCCATTTTTTATAATAGAGTCTAATTCCTTCTCTAGCCTTGACTGAACAATTTCAGGCAATTCCTCTCCATATAATTCATGAGCCTTTCCGATATGCAATATCTTTAATTTCTTGTTCACAGCCTTCAATATGTGGAGGACATTTTTCTCCAGATATCGGACTTATTCTGTCACACATATCAGCTATTTTATTTGTATTTGTAATTACAACTTCGTAAGCTTTATTCTCTCCTAGATAACTAAATTCTTCTAACATTTCTTCTGTAGTTCTTAAGTATAGTGGTGCTTGAAAATCAGCATCATCATATTTTTGACCAGCTTGAAGAATTCTTCTATATATTTCATCTTGTGGATCCATGAAATGTACATCACATGTAGCTACTACTAATTTATTTAGTTTTTCTCCTAACTCTACAATTTTTCGGTTAATATTTTGAAGCTCGAAATCATCTGCTACTGTTCCGTTTCTTACCATATATTCATTATTTCCAATTGGTTGTATCTCTAAATAATCATAGTATTTAGCTATTTCTTCTATCTCTTCTTCAGATTTTCCAGCTACAATAGCTCTATATAATTCTCCTGCTTCACATGCACTTCCTAAAATTAATCCTTCTCTATATTTCTCAAATAGACTTTTTAAAATTCTTGGCTTTTTATAAAAATAATCTAAATGTGAAAATGATACTAGTTTATATAAATTTTTAAGACCTACATAATCTTTTGCTAAAATAATTGCATGATATGATGGAAGCTTCTTATATGCGTCTTTATCATTTCCAAATACTATATCTATATCATTTACTATTTTTGCACCTTTTTCTTTTAGTTTATCTAACATAATATTAAATACAGCAACTAAAGTTTTTACATCATCTAAAGCTCTATGTGCAACTTCAACTTTTATGTCTAACTTGTCCGCAATTAGCCCTAATTTATATTTTTTAAACTCTGGGAATATTACTTTTGCAAGTCTTAAAGTATCTATGTATGTATTTTCAAATTTATATCCATATTGTTCAAAATTATGTTTTAGAAATCCCATATCAAAATCCGCATTATGTGCTACTAAAACACTATCTCCAATAAAATCAATAATTTTAGGTATTACTTTATCAATTGTTTCAGCTTCTTTTACCATATCATCTGTAATATGAGTAACTTCTACTACAGCTGGAGGTATTGGTTTTTCTGGATTTACAAAACATTCAAATTCGTCTATTACTTCTCCATTTTTTATTTTTATAATTCCTACTTCTGTTATTTTTTCTGTACGAAAAGATAAACCTGTCGTTTCTAAATCTAATACGCAATATTCAGTATCTATTGATTGCTCTTTAGAGAAAAATACACATGGATCTTTATCTGGAACAAAATAAGCTTCTACCCCATATATTACCTTTAAATCAGCTTTTGTCTTTTCTAAAAACTTATGTGCATCTGGGAAACTTTGAACTACACCATGATCTGTAATAGCAATAGACTTCCATCCCCAAGATACAGCCCTTTTTAGTAAATCTGACGCAGACGTAATGGCATCCATCTGGCTCATCTGAGTATGCATGTGAAGTTCAACTCTTTTTTCCTTTGAATTATCCATTCTCTTTTGTTTTGGCATACCTTTAGTTTCTATTATAGTATTTGCCATAACAGTAATTTCTTTAGCAAAATTATCATATTTAGCTACACCATCAATTTTTATACCTTTAGCTTCACTTATTCTTCCTAATATTTTCTTTGATTTAGCAGTTTCAACAAAAGCTTTACATGTAATAGTACTTGAACCATCATAGAGATTAAACATTAAAATAGTTCTATCATTTTTTATATCTCTCGAATCAGTACTAATCACTTCTCCTTCTAGACAGACTTTATCTGTATCTACATTAATATCTATGACTTTAGTAAATGGACTCTTTATATTAGTACTTCTTCCATATATAAGTGGAGTATCTTGCTCCTCTTTATCGCTTTCTTCTTGTATCTTTGGAACATTTTCACTATTTACTTTTTCTTTTTGTTTAACTATTCTTTCCTCTTTTTGTTTTTCTTCAAATTCTAATTTTGCTCTTCTTTGTAATTCTATTATTGCTTCTTTTTCCTGTTTTTTTAGATATTCATCATATTCCTTACTATCAGATAAATCAGATTCACTATATTTTACTTTGTAATTTTTATTATATAAATTTTTAAGTAAGTGCTCTAAAGCTTTATCAAACTTTTTAGAACATAAAAAATCAGAACCTCTTACTTTTAATTCTACTGTAACAATATTTTCATCTATTTTTAGTATACTATTATATAAAATAGCTTTAGTTAAAGGCTCTTTTTTTACCATATATTCTATTAAATCTTTCCAGTCATTTTCTAATGTTTGTTCAATTTCTATCTCTTCTGTATATTTAATTTCAACATTTGCTCTTCCAACTTGAAATCTTGAAACTAAATATTTTTGAAATTCATCAATTTCCTTAATTGAAATTTTACTTCCTAATTTTAAAAATATTTCCACTTTATTACTCTTTTTAAATAAGTTTGCTTTAAGTACTTCTGCCTCATTTATATTTCCAATTATTTTAAAATCACTAAATACTTCTTTTACTTTTTTCTGCATTTTAAATAGCGCCTACCTTATTTTAATATTTCTTGTATATTACTAAATACTTCTTCTACATTTTTTACAGATTCAATAATAATATTTCTTTTTAATAAATTTTTTGAATTTGTTTTTATAATAATAGTTCCTAGATTAAAAAATGTACCTATTTTAGGAATTTGACAATTAATTTCTTTTATATCTCTATAATTAACAATAATAGATTTTTTTCTTATTCTTCTATAATTATATACTAATTTTGTTTTATATAATATGCATTCTACAGATTTATTTTTATATTTACTATATATTAGATATAAAACTCCCCATATTAAGAATAGTGCGACTGCTAATAATACAATTTCTAAATATTTCTTTCCTAAACTTATCAATATAACAATTAAAAAAATGGCTATACTTATAGAATCAATATGTGATAATATTTCATATCCAATTGCAAAACTTTTTTTAAATTTATAAACTTCCTCATTATCATGAACTGCTTCTTGTTCAAGCATTATTTTATTCATGCAATTATTACATATTTCTCCTTCTTTTTTTAGCTCTACACCGCATATTTTACATCTCATATTTTTTCTCCTTTTTCTTTAGATAATTCTTAATATATCATTATAAGATACATAAATAGATAATAAAATTAATAAAGAAAATCCTATCATTTGTATAGCAATTTCTGTGTTTTCTTTTAAAGGCTTTCTTCTAATAGCCTCAATTATTAAAAGTAAAATCTTTCCTCCATCTAATGCAGGAAAAGGCAAAAGATTTGTTATTCCAAGAGATAAAGATATAAGTGCCATTAGATATATAAAATCTTTTAAATTTGTTGTTGACGCTACCGTTTTTGAAATACCGACTGGTCCCATTAATTGGTCTGTTGAAACTTTCCCTGTAAATAACTGTTTTACATTATCAATTAAAGCAAATCCAAAATCAGTTGTCTCCCAAAATCCATAATATATTCTATCTACAAAAGTTCCATCTGCTTGTTTAAAAACAGTACCTAAATAATAACTAGAAACTTCTATAGGTTTAACTTTAAAACTTTTTTCCTCACCTTTTCTATCTACAACTATTTCGATTTCTTCATCAGAATTTTCTACTTTTTCTATTATTGCCTCATAATTTTTTATTTCTTCACCATTAATTTTCTTAATAACATCTCCGACTTCTATTCCTGATGTTTTAGCAGGAGAATCATCATAGATATATTGAATTTCTGTTGTCGCATCATTTGTCGTTCCTAAATAGATTCCTATTGTTTTCGTCTTTTCTTCTGTAGGCATTACTCTAAAATTTAATACTTTATCTTCTCTTTTTACTTCTACAGAAACTTCTTTTCCTTCTGATTCTTCTAAAATTTCTTCTATCTGTGTTACTAAACGTATTTTTTCTCCATTAATTCTTAAAATTTCATCGCCTTCTCGTATTCCTGAAACATATGCCCCATAATCTTCTTTTAGTGAATCAACTTTTGTAGAATAAAAATTTCCTGTTATAGATATTAGTAAGAAATAAGCACAAAGTCCAAATATAATATTTACAATTCCACCAGCAGATACAATAGCAATCCTTTTAGGAACATTTAGTTCACTAAAAGACCCTTTTTCTTTACTTCTTTCTTCTTCTCCTAGCATACTAACATATCCGCCAAACGGAATCATCCTTAATGTATATTTTGTCTCTTTTTTCTTTCTAGAAATAAGTTCTTTTCCAAATCCAATTGAAAATTCGTTTACATATACTTTGAAAAACTTTGCAACTAAAAAATGTCCACCTTCATGTATTAATACAAGAAATCCTAGAACAAATATTATCTTTATAGCACTAATCAAAAAACTTATCAATTCAGTCCTCCTACTATTCATTCAGACTTAAATAACACATATATTGTAGTTATAAAATTATATATTAAATTTATAAGGATTTTTAAGCCTGAATAGTCACTATTTTTAAATAAATATTGTTAATAAATAATACGCAAATGGAGCTGCAAAAATAACACTATCTATTCTATCAAGCATTCCACCATGACCAGGTATTAAATTACTAAAATCTTTTATTTCTGAATATCTCTTTATACTTGAAGCAGAGAAATCTCCTATTTGGCCTATTATACTTAAGATTAATCCAATTATTGAAATAATTAGATAATTTATATTCATATCAAAATATTGATTCAAAATAAATGTGTATCCCACTACAAGTAATATCCCTCCAATAGTTCCACCAATACATCCTTCTATCGATTTATTAGGGCTAATTTTACTAAATTTATGCTTACCAAAATTCTTTCCAATTAAATATGCGAATATATCAGTTCCCCATGTTGCAGCAAATATGTACCATATATATAATTTTCCTATTTCTTTTCCTTCTATTTCTAAGCCATATAAAAGTGCAAAAAATACCGTAAATCCAATTATATATATAATACCTAATAATGTAACAGATATATCTACTATATTAGTCTTCATTTCTGTTATGATTACGTGAATAAATAAAATAACTAACAAAGTTACTATACCTAAACCTAAATAATTACGAATACATTCCATAGGTATAACATGTATAAAAGCTATACATATAGCCATTAAATATCCAATCCATGAAATAGGATTTAATTTTTTCTTTGTGCAACTTGTAAATTCATTAATACTAATAAGTGCAACTACTGCAATTAAAATATCAATTATATATTTATTTCCCAATATACATAAAGCTACAATTATGGGTAATCCTAGTACCCCTGTCAAAACTCTTTTTATATCCATATAAAACTTCCCCTATTTTGCTCCAAATTTTCTATTTCTTTTTTTGTAAACTTCTATTGCTTCTTCTAAATCTTTTTCATTAAAATCTGGCCAGTATTTATCCAAAAATAAAAATTCTGAATATGCGACTTGCCAAAGTAAAAAGTTACTTAATCTTATTTCTCCACTCGTTCTTATAACTAAATCTGGGTCTGGTATTCCTTTTGTATATAAACTATCTGATATCATCTTCTCATTAATATCTTCTATATTTATTTTTTTATCCTTAACACTTTGAGCTATTTTCTTTATCGCATGGATTATTTCATCTCTACCTCCATAATTAAGAGCGATATTAAATATAATTCCATCATTTTCTTTTGTTCTTTCTATTGCTTTATTAATACTTTTTTGAAGTCCCTTTGATAATACTGATATATCTCCAATCACATTTATTTTTACATTTTCAGTATCTGCCTTTTTACTATATGTATCTAAATAGTTTTGAAGTAATAGCATTAAAGCACTAACTTCTTCTTCACTTCTTTTCCAATTTTCAGTAGAAAATGCATATACAGTAAGATATTTTATACCAA
>CAYOBB010000058.1:0-5906 GCA_964402195.1 uncultured Clostridium sp.
AAAATGGCTACAAGAGAAAAAAATTTTTGGATACTTTTGATATTTATATTATCAGGAATTGTAATAGGAGGGTTGCTTGCTTCTTTTGCAAATGATATTAGTTGGCTAAAATGGTTAGCTTATGGACAGGAGTTTGGACTAAAAACTCCGATAGAACTTGATTTTAGCGTTTTTAGTTTAACTTTTGGTTTATGGATAAAAATAAATGTAGCTAATATTATAGGAATGGCTATAGCAATATTTATTTATAGAAAAATCTAATATGTATGTATGGGGGCTATTTGAAAGGAGATAAACATGACATTAAAAGTAAAAGAACTTCCGATTTTAGAAAGACCCTATGAAAAATTAATTTTATATGGAGCAGAAAACCTATCAAATGTAGAGCTTTTAGCTATTATTATAGAGAGTGGAACAAAAGAAGAAACATCTATATCTCTTGCTCAAAAGATATTAAAGTTAAGTGAGAATACTAAAGAAGATAATATGAGATTTTTGCAGGAGTGTACAATAGAAGATTTTATGAAAATAAAAGGAATTGGAAAAGTAAAAGCAATAAGGTTAAAGGCACTGTCAGAAATTACAAAAAGAATAGCAAGACCAATTCAAAACGAAATTATTATTAATTCTTCAAAAGATGCAGTAGATTTGTTAATGGAAGAACTAAGATATGAAAAAAGAGAGATTGTAAAAATAATTTTATTAAATTCTAAAAATAGAGTATTAAGAATAAAAGATGTTTCACTTGGAGCGGCCAGTTATGCAGTAATAGATCCTAAGGAAGTTATAGGAGAAGCTGTAAGAACTAATGCTGTAAAAATGATATTAGTTCATAATCATCCAAGTGGAAATCCAACTCCAAGTATAGAAGATTATAATTTAACCAAAAGAATAGATTTTTGTTGTAATTTATTTGATATTGAGCTGTTAGATCATATTGTTATTGGAGATGGAATTTATAAAAGAATTGAGTGGAAATAGGGAGGAATAGATGGATCTTTTGAAACTTTCAGGAAAAGATATTGGAATAGATTTAGGTACAGGTACAATATTAGTAGCAATTAAAGATGAGGGAATAGTGAAAAATGAGCCATCTGTAATTGCTTTAGAGAGAAAGACAAAAAATATTATTGAGGTAGGAGAAGAAGCTAAGGAAATGTTAGGAAAGACACCAGAAAATATAGAAGCAATTAGACCGTTAAAAAATGGAGTAATTGCGAATTTAACAGCTACAGAACTGATGCTTAAGAAAATTATGGGAGAACTTAAAAAAACTAAATCTATAGGAAAACCTAGGGTTGTTATAGGTATTCCTTCTGGAGTTACAGAAGTTGAGAGAAGAGCTGTAGAAGAAGCTGTATATGGAGCTGGAGCTAGACAAGTTTTTTTAATAGATGAACCTCTTGCCTCTGCTATTGGTGCAAATTTAAATATTTCAGAGCCTTCTGGAAATTTGATAGTAGATTTAGGTGCTGGAGTAACAGAAGCCTCTGTTATCTCGCTTGGAGGAATCGTTTTGACTTCTTCTACTTATACAGCTGGAGATGAATTAGATCAGAAAATAGTAGAATATATTAGAAAAAATGAGAGAGTGGAAATAGGAGAGGTTGTAGCAGAAAAAATAAAAATGAAAATCGGTAATGTTAAACCAGGATTGATAGAAGAAATAGAAGTTAAAGGAAGAGATTTGCAGACAGGTTTGCCTAAGACTATTTCAGTTAATTCATATCAAGTAGAAGAGGCAATAAGAAAATCTATTGATAAGATAATAAATACGATAAAAATAACTATTGAAAAAACGCCACCAGAATTAGTTGCTGATATTATTCAAAAAGGAATTACTTTATCTGGTGGAGGGGCTCTACTTAAGGGACTTGATGAGCTTATTGGAGAAAGAATAGGAATACCTGTATATATTGCTACTAATCCTTTGTATTGTATGGTAAGTGGAGCAGAGAGAATTTTAGAAAATACTACAAAGATAAAAGAATTGCAATCAAATAGGAATAGATAAAATCTAAGAATTTAGAATTGGAGAGGATTATGTATAAAAAAAGACATTCAAATTTATTAGGAACAATTATTACAATTATAATATTAATTTTACTTGTAGTACTTACTAATGTTGATATAAAGAATTTATCGTACATGGAGAGTTTAACAAGTTCAATTATTATGCCAATTCAAAGTGGTTTTACAATGATAAAAAATAAAGTAACAGGTAATAAACAGTTCTTTGCAGATTTGGAATCTTTAAAAAGTGAAAATGAAGAATTATATAATAAAAATAGTGAATTAGAAACTAAACTTAGAGAATTGGAAATAGTAAAGGCAGAAAATGCTACATTACAAGAGTATATGAATTTGACAGATAAATATAAAGAATATAAAACATTACCGGCGTATGTAATAGATAAAGATGTTAGTAATTATAGTAGTACATTAGTAATTAATGTAGGTTCAGATGATGGAGTAAAAGAAAATATGACAGTAATTGCAGATAAAGGCTTAGTTGGTCATATTATCTCTGTAACAGATAACACTTCGAAAGTTCAAGTGATTGTAGACAGTAGTAGTAGTGTTAGTGCACTAATTAGTACTTCTGACGAAAGCATTATTTGTAGAGGGTCTGTTGAAGATAATTCTGAACTAACAGCTGTATATATAGATACATCAGCAGAATTATTAGTTGGAGATAGTGTTGTTACATCTGGACTTGGAGGAATTTATCCAAGAGGAATAACTATAGGAACTATAAAACAGGTAATTAACAAATCAAATATAACAGATAGATATGCAATAGTTGAAACTGCAGTTGACTTTTCAAAACTATATACTGTGCTTGTGATATATAATGAATAAACTTTTGCAAACGTAGGGGCAGACGCCTTTGTCTGCCCACCAAAAAACATAAAAACCAATTGTAAATGTTGTAGGGGCAAACTTGTTCGCCAGCCTACCTACAAAAAAAGAAATAATTTAAAACACCGTTTTGGGACAGGTTTCCATACCTATCCGTAAGTAAAAAATAAAATAGAAAGGAGTATTATGAAAAAAGTAGTTATAGGAATACTTACATATTTAATGTTTTTAATAATATACTTTCTACAATCCAATTTTTTTAATTGGTTTACTATAGCTGGAATAAGTCCTAATTTGTTTGTTATGCTTATTTTATTTTTAGGACTGTTTGCAAATGGTGTATTTGCAATGATTATGGGACTTATCATGGGACTTACATTAGATTTAGTTATAGGAAAGATTATAGGTATTTCTGCAATAATGCTTTGTTTAGTTGGAATTTTAGCTGCTTATATAGATAAAAATTTTTCAAAAGAAAGTAAGTTAACAATTATGATTATGGTTATAGGTACAACTATTTTTTATGAAGTTGGCTCTTATTTGTTAAATGTAGTTATTTTAGAAATGGAACCTGAAATAAAATCTTTTATAAAGATTTTATTTATAGAAGTTCTATATAATTCAATTCTTACAGTTATTTTATATAAAATTATTTTAAAAGTAGGATATAAGATAGAAGGATATTTTAAACAGAAAAATATTTTAACAAGATATTTTTAGATAAGAAAAATGTAGGGGCGTGTCATAGCATGTCCTCCCAAGAAAGAATAAAAAATTTACTGCAAACGCGTAGGGCAGACGCATCTGTCTGCCCGCAGAAAACAAAATAAAGAAGGAAGGTGAATACTTGGGTAAAAAAAGTGAAATAGAAAGATCAAATTTTAGATTCAATTTAATAACTACTATTATATATATTGTAGGAATTATACTTATTATTCAATTATTCAATCTCCAGATTATCCATGGAAAAGAGTATAGAGAAACTTCAAATGTAAGATTATCTAAAGAGGCAACAATAGATGCTGCAAGAGGTAAGATATTAGATAGAACAGGAAAGGTTTTAGCCGATACACAAATGGGATTTAATATAGACTTATATAAAACAAAAGCTTCAGAGGAAGAAATAAATGATGCTTTATTAATTTTAAGTCAAACTCTTGAAAAAAATGGTGATAAATATATAGATGAATTTCCAATTTCAATAGATCCTTTTTCATATCAATTTAGCTCGGATGAAGAATTAGCTATTTGGAAAGAAGAATATGATATTGATGATCAAGCAACAGCAGAAGAAGCTTTTTATAAAATTAAGGATAGATATCAGATAAATTTAGATGATATAAATGATTTAAGGAAAGTTATAGGATTAAGATATACTATAGACAAAATAGGATATACATCTACTACACCAATTCAGATTGCACAAAATGTATCAAGAAGTAGTATGTTAGAGATTAGTGAAAGAGGAAATGAATTACCTGGAATAAATGTAGAGACCCAGTCAAATCGTGTATATTCTCGGAGAAACTCTCGCATCCCATATTATAGGATATATAGGTAGAATTGATGAAAGTGAATATGAGAATAATAAGGAAGAGTATGAGGCTGATGATTATATAGGAAAAACTGGTATAGAATATTTATTTGAAAAATATTTAAGAGGAGAAAATGGGACGAAACAAATTGATATGACAGTAGATGGAACTTCCACGGGAGAATACATAACTAAAGAAGCGATAGGTGGATCTAATGTTGTTCTAACAATAGATGCAAATCTTCAAAATATAGCAGAGCAATCATTAAAAAATAATATTGAAAAGATAAAGAGCGGAGGATTTGGAACAGCTTATGATGCTCAAGGTGGTGCTGTTGTTGTTTTAAATATTCAAACTGGAGAAGTTTTAGCGATGGCAAGTTATCCAGATTATGATCCAGGTCAATTTTTAAATGGAATATCAACAGAAAAATGGAATGAATATCAAAATAATTCTGCTATTTTAAATAGAGCGATTCAGGGAACATATGCACCAGGCTCAATATTTAAAATGGTAACTGCAATAGCAGGATTAGAAACTGGTGTAACAACTACTAGTGAGAAAATTAATGATACAGGTGTTTATCCTAGAGCACATCATCCAGAATGTTGGATTTATACAAGTTATCATTATGGTCATGGATTATTAAATGTATCAGGAGCTATTCAACATTCATGTAATTATTATTTTTATGAAATTGGATATAGATTAGGAATTGATAGATTATCTGCATATGCAAGTTATTTTGGGCTTGGAAGAAGAACTGGAATTGAGCTTCCTAATGAAAGTGCAGGTACGTTGGCTTCAGCAGAGACTGCTCAAAAATTAGGAGATACATGGACAGAAGGAAGTACGCTTTCTGCTGCAATAGGACAAAGTTATAATGATTTTACACCTATACAGGTAGCTAAATATATTGCAATGGTAGCAAATAAAGGTCAGGTTGTAAAACCAACAATTATACAAAATGTAGTTACATCTGAGGGAAATCAAGTTTCAAAAGAAGAAATTAATGCATATGTAAATGAGAAATTGGGATTAGACGACGATTACACAGAAAGTATAAGTATGAGTCAAGAAAATATTAATGCAGTATTAGAAGGAATGAGATCTGTTACAGATGAGGTCGGAGGAACAGCGTATTCTACATTTAAAGATTTTAATATTTCTGTTGGTGGTAAGACTGGATCTACAGAAGCAGGAAATTATGTCAATGCATGGTTTGCAGGATTTGCACCTTTTGATAATCCAGAGATTGCTGTAGTAGTGTTAGTAGAAAATGGTGGTCATGGATCGTATACAGCAGAAGTAGTAAGAGATATTATAGGAGAATATTTTGGAATGAATATTCAGGAAGTAAAGGAAAACATGTACGCAACTTATGATACAGAAAGTCTAAGATAAAAAATTTATTGTAAACACGTAGGAGGCAGGCCTCTAAGTCTGCCCAACCAAAATAAAAAAGATAAAAGTAAAGAAAAGGAGAATCAAAATGAGAAGTTGTATTAG
>CAYOBB010000059.1:0-5863 GCA_964402195.1 uncultured Clostridium sp.
GTGGTCTATTAGATTTACCATATTTTCTATTCTTTTTGTTTTATTATTTTTTCTAAAATATTGTCTTACTCTTTTCTTTAATGAAATAGCTTTTCCTACATATATAATTTTATTTTCTTTATCTTTCATTATATAAACTCCAGACTTATCTGGTAGTTTTTTTAGTTCTGTTTCTATATCAAACATGTTTTATTATCTCCTATTGTTATCAAAACAGCGGACACGTTGCAATGTTTCCCTACAAATATTACTACTTGAGGGAGTACATTGTATTATGCCCGCTTATTTTATATATAATAATTCTTATTTATTAAAAATCAAGTATTGAATTTGTACTATTTGAATATGAATTATAATAATCATCATAATCATAATCATAATCATAATCATAATCGTCATAATAGCTATTATAATAACTATTATTATAATAAGTATTATCAAACTCATCTACAGCTTCTTTAGTTTTATTAAGAACAGAATTGTTACTTGCCAACGAATAAATAAACATTCCTCCTACTACTAATCCCATTAATAATGTAATTAACATCATAGCACCTTTTTCACTTTTAAACTTTTTCATTTTTTTCTTTCCCCCTTTTTTATTTAAATAATTATATACTTTAAATTTAATCCATGTCAATATCTTCCCACTCTATATGACAATCTGGTTCTATGTCTTTATTAACTTTTTTCCATAAAATTTTGTGCATATCTTCTGCTTTTATACCTAATTTATTAGGGCTTTTAGTAGTTATCTTTTCTCTAGTTATTATAGAACCTTTTCTTATTTTTCTTGTAGTTACTATAGTATTAAAATACATTTCCATTCTATCTTTTTCTTCTTCTAATAATACATTTTTTTCACCTTTTTTCATATCATCTATTTCTTTTGCAAAACTAATTAATTCTTCACATTCGCTTTTAGTCATAGACCATTCGGTATCTTGGTCTATTCTTTTCTTAGAATCAGTAAAATGTTTTTCAATTATAGATACTCCTAAAGTCATTGCTGCGTAAGAAGAATTATTATTTAAAGAATGGTCCGATAACCCTAAGACTACTCCTGGGAAAGATTCCTTTAATTCTTCAATAGCATGTAATCTTATTTTATCAGGAGGTGTCGGATATATATTTGTACAATGCATAATAGCAAAATTATCATGATATTTTCTTATTATATCAACAGCCTTTTTTATATGTTGTATATCATTCATACCTGTCGACAATAAAATAGGCTTTCTTTTACTTGCAATATACTCAACTAAAGGATAATTATTCATTAGGCTAGAGCTTATTCTATATGCTGGTATATCCATCTTTTCTAATCTATCTACAGCTTCAAATGAAAATGGTGCTGAGATAAATATCATACCTTTACTTTCTACATACTCCTTTAATGCTATTTCATCTGCTTCATCTAATGAGCATTTCATTATCCAGTCATATAAATTACTATTTACACTTTCTATCTGTATATCTTTTGCAAGAGGACTTAATTCCTTTTCTGGAATATGAGTTTGATGTTTTATAATCTCTACTCCAGCTTCATGAGCTGTATCTACAATTTCTTTCGCTATATTTAAATCTCCATAATGATTTGTAGCAATTTCTGCTACAATTACAGGTTCATAATCTTGTCCAATTTTTCTATTTCTAATTTGTATATATTTACTCATTTTACTCACCCCCCTTTTTACATCTGCATTTTATCATAAAAAGAGTAATATTTCAATGTTTATTTGATTTAAGTTTCTATATTGTTACTAATATGAAAACTAAAAATACTATTAATATTTTTTCATAAACTTATGTAAAGGCAAATAGTAATCTCCAGTTCTTCAAAAAAGTAGAAGCGAACTTAGATGTTCGCTTCTACTTTTAATTAATTCTCAGAAATTTCTACTTTTACTATCAATCCACTATCATATGTTGCTTTTACTGTATATGTTTTACTAGTATTAATTTTAGTTTTCAATATATTCATTTGATTTGAAGCTGTTTTTACATTTTCACTTGTGTTTTCTCCATAATCATATGGGTTTGCCTCTTCACACGCTTCATTTAAAGTATTTTCTCCATCCATTTCTATAGAAATAAATCTATCATCTTCACCTATATTTTGATTGTTTGAATTAATAATTGTAGATATTAATACTTTAACTTGTGTACCACTTACTGAGTTTCCTAAATATAATTCTACAGATGCATTATATACATCTTTTGATTGCTGATCAATTGATGCATTTATATTTGTAGAATTACTTTTTATACTATTTGTAATTGTAGAATTGCTATATGCATTTTCAAATTGTTTCATTGAGTCTGTTGCAGGACTAATTGTAGACATAGATGAGTTATATACATACCTACCTACTGATATTACTAATACAGCAACTAATGACATAATCATCATTATTGCACCTTTTTCTGATTTCATATTTTCTTCCTCCTATTTATTTTTTTAATTATATATGTATTTTTTTATTTTTTCAATATAATTTGCCTTTTTTCACTTTTTGTTATATTATTTTAGCAATATGTAAAAAAAATATATAATTTTCAAGCGCCAGATCTATTTCCCATAATAGATGACGAGGTTAGAGTTTATCGAATTTTCGGCGGATGCTCTATGGCTATTTACGGTCATTAGAAAAAATATAAAAAACGATAGTGATATTGTAACAAAAATTTTTTCATGGAACAAAAGGGGACATTTTCTAATATCAAACTGTTAAAATTATCTGCAAAGTCCCCGTTTTTGTTCGTGCGCCAATTTTACGTAAGTAAAATTGTGTGCTTTGTTTTGCTAAAGGCTTTATTTAATAGGAATTTCGGAGAAATTTTCTATTAAATAAATTTGGGTGGAGACAAGCCCCGCCCCTACATTTTGTTTGATAATAATTGTTTATTATTATCCTTAATTCAATAAATTTTATTTTTTTACATATAATATTTTATATTAGGAGGTATTATGTGTGGTATTGTAGGTTATATAGGTGACAAAAAAGCTAAACCTATATTAATTAATGGGCTTAATAGATTAGAATATAGAGGTTATGATTCTGCTGGTGTTGCCACTATTGAAAAAAATGATATTAAACTAGTAAAAACTAAAGGTAGAGTTTCTACTTTGAATAGCTTATCAGAAATTAATTCTTTAGAGGGAACTATTGGTATTGCTCATACTAGATGGGCAACTCATGGAAAACCTTCTTCTGAAAATTCACATCCTCATATGGATAATAGTAAAACATTTGCTGTTGTTCATAATGGTATTATAGAAAACTATCATGAAATTAGAGAATTTTTAGCTAAGAATAATTATGTTTTTTATTCTCAAACTGATACAGAAGTTATCCCTAACTTGATTCATTATTATTATTCAATCGATTCAGAAAATGATGATTCAAAATTCTTAAGAGCAGTAGTTAGAGCTTGCTCTGATTTAAAAGGAAGTTTTGCTTTAGAAATTTTATGCAAATTTGAACATGATAAAATGATTGTTACTAGAAAAGATAATCCTTTAGTTATTGGAAAAACAGAAACAGAAAATTATATTAGTTCTGATATTCCTGCTATCCTTTCTTATACTAAAGACTTTTATCTTTTAAATAATAATGAATTTGCTGTTTTATCAAAAGAAACTGCAAACTTTTTTGATAATGAATTAAATAAAATTAATAAAAAAATAGTTAATATAGATTGGAATGCATCTAGTGCTGAAAAAGATGGTTTTGAAGATTTTATGCTTAAAGAAATTTATGAACAACCTAATTCTATAAGAGAAACTATAGGCTCTAGAATTTCTTTAGATAGTAAATGTCATATTGAAAATTTTGAAATTTCAAAAAAATATCTAAAATCTTTAAATAAAATTTTTATTATAGCTTGTGGAACTGCTATGCATGCGGGTCTATGTGGAAAAATTGTTTTAGAAAATATATGTAATATTCCAACTGAAGTTGATATTGCTTCAGAATTTCGTTATAGAAATCCTATAATTGATGATAAAACTTTAGTAATATTTATTAGTCAATCTGGCGAAACTGCTGATACTATTGCAGCACTAAAGTTATCTAAGTCAAAAGGTGCTAAAACAATTGCTATTACTAATGTTATAGGAAGTTCTATCACTAGAGAAGCTGACTATACTATCTATACTCATGCAGGTCCTGAAATTGCTGTTGCATCTACTAAAGCATATACTGCTCAAGTAGTTTTACAAGCAATCTTAGCAATTTATTTTGCTGAAACCTTAGAAATAAATAAAGATAAAATAGATGATTTAAAGAAATCTATATTAGAACTTCCATCGCAGGTTAAAGAAACACTTAAAAATATAGATACTATTAAAGAATTTGCCCAAAAAGTGTATAAAGAAAAAGATATGTTCTTTTTAGGTAGAGGAATTGATTATACTGTAGCTTTAGAAGGTTCTTTAAAACTAAAGGAAATTTCATATATTCATTCAGAAGCTTATGCTGCTGGGGAATTAAAACATGGACCTATTGCGCTTATTGAAAATGATATTACTGTAGTTGGAATTTTAACTGATAGTACTTTAGCAGAAAAGACAATTAGTAATCTCCAAGAAGTTGTAACTAGAGGCGCTAAAACTTTTATTATCACAAATCAAGAAATTAAAGATAATATGTTTGATAATATTATAAAAATACCTAAAATAAATAGCCTTCTGTCTCCTGTTTTATCAATAATTCCACTTCAACTTTTTTCATACTTCATTTCAAAGGAAAAAGGATTAGATGTTGATAAACCAAGAAATTTGGCTAAATCTGTGACTGTAGAATGATTAAAGTACCATAGCAAATTAAAATTTGCTATGGTACTTTTTCAAATTTTATGTCTGATTTTCTGCCTCCTCTAGTTTTATTTCTTTATGAACTTCTTTAGCATTTATTACATTCATAACTAATTTTTTATCTTTTGCTTTTTTAAGTAGGTAATCTATTTTTGACTGTTCTGACTTTATTTTATAAGTATAATAATCTATTAAATCTTCTTCAGCATACTCAAAATTTCTATGTGCAATTTCTAATTCTTTCTGACATTTTAATATACTTCTTATTATTTCCATATCTGCTTGATTTTCATCTAAATTTATAAGTGGTATTTCTTTTATATATTCTTCTTTCATATCCATTTCCTCCTATATTTATTATATGAAGTGTTTTATATAATATTCCTGAAATTTCCTTGAATATTTTAGATTTTTGTGTTAGTCTAGTTGTATACATTAATTTAATAGTTAGTTAAATAAATGTATACACAAGAAAGGAGAACTAAAAAATGATTGATATTAAATTTTTAAGAGAAAATCCTGAAATTGTGAAGGAAAATATTAGAAAAAAATTTCAAATTAATAAATTAGGCTTAGTTGATGAAGTTCTTGAGCTTGATTCTAAAAATAGAAGCTCAAAATTAAAAGGTGATGAATTAAGAAGTAAAAGAAATTCTTTAAGTTCTGAAATTGGTAATCTAATGCGTGAAGGAAAAAGAGATGATGCCGAAAAGATTAAGCTTCAAGTAAAAGAAATTAATGATGAATTAGAAAATAATGAAAAATTAGAAACAGAATATTCTGAAAAAATAACCCAAATTATGATGAAAATTCCTAATATTATGCATGAATCTGTTCCTATTGGTGAAGATGATAGTAAAAATGTAGAAAACGAAAAATTTGGAGAGCCAATAGTTCCTGATTATGAAATTCCTTATCATACTGATATTATGGAATCTTTATCTGGTATCGATTTAGATTCCGCTCGTAGAGTTGCTGGTAATGGTTTTTATTATTTAACTGGAAATATTGCTAGACTTCACTCTGCAATTTTATCTTATGCTA
>CAYOBB010000060.1:0-5560 GCA_964402195.1 uncultured Clostridium sp.
TTAAATAGACTTGATAAAAATGAGAATTTAATATATTATAATTAAGTATGAAATATGAAATATAGAAAGAAAAGGACTTTGAAGATGTATTTAAAAAGATTAGAATTACAAGGATTTAAATCGTTTGCAGATAAAACTGTACTTGACTTTATGCCAGGTATTACTACTGTTATAGGACCAAATGGCTCTGGAAAGAGTAACATCTCGGATGCTATTAAGTGGGTTTTAGGTGAACAGAGTATGAAGTCACTTAGGGGCTCAAAAACAGAAGATATTATTTTTGCTGGTACTCAGAATAGAAAATCTTTAGGGTTTGCTGAAGTTTCTATTGTAATAGATAATCAAGATGGAAAGCTTCCAATTGAATTTACAGAAGTTACTGTTACTAGAAGGTTATATAGAAGCGGAGAATCTGGATATTTTATAAACAAAACTCCATGTAGACTTAAAGAAATTTTGGAATTATTTATGGATACAGGAATTGGAAAAGATGGATATTCTATTATTGGACAAGGTAAAATAGATGAGATTTTAAGTAATAAATCAGAAGAGAGAAGACATATTTTTGAGGAGGCTGCTGGTATTGTGAAATATAGAACAAGAAAAGCAGAATCTGAAAAAAAACTGGAACAAACAAAACTTAATCTTCTAAGGATAAACGATATTTTATCAGAAATAGAAAGTAATATCGATCCTTTAAAAGTACAATCGGATAAAGCGAAAAAGTATTTAGCTTTAAGAGAAGAATTAAAAAGTATAGAGATAGGTTTATTTATACATAATATAGAACAATATAAATTAAAGATAGAAGAGATAATAAAAGAAGAAGATATTTTTTCTACACAAAATATAAGAGAAGAAGAGAGATTGTCCAATATTCAAGAACAAAAGGAGAATTTAAAGAAGGCGATAGATGAAATTACTGCTAAAATTGAAGAAATGCAGACTTTAAGTTTTGAGAGTGAAAAGAAAAAAGAACAGTTAACTTCTGAAATCCAAATTAATCAAGAAAGAATTGTAAATAACAGGGATAATTATGATAGATTTGAAGTTGAAATAGAAGAATCAAAGAAACTTATTAATGAATTGGAAGATGAAAAAAATCAAAAAGAATATAAGAAAACTAATTTATTTGAGAACAAGAAAAAGTTTACAGAAGAATTAGAAGAAAAAGAAAAAATATTAAAAGAAATAACTGAAAAATTATCAAGTGAAGAATTAGAAATAGAGAAGAAAAAGCAAATTGTTGACAAGAATATAGATGAAAAATATGAAATAACGAATACAATAAGTACTTTAATTGCAAATACTCAAAACGCTGATAAGAGAATAAACATATTAAATACAGAGATATCAAACCAAGTATCTGAACTTGATAGTTTAAGAATAAAAAAAGAAGAAATAAACAAAAGTTTTTATGGAATAGAAACTAAAAGAAATGAAATAAAAAGTAATTTATTAGAAATAGACGAAAAAAGGAAATTTGCTGAAAATAAATTAGAAGAATTTAGTGAAAATATAAATAAAATAGAAAATGAGATTAGATTAAAAGATTCAAGATTAAAGTTTTTAGAGGAAACTGAAAAAGAAAAAGAAGGATATATTAGAAGTGTAAAATCTATTTTGATGGACTGTGAAAAAAATGCTAACTTAAACAAAGGTGTTCATGGTGTTTTAGCTAATTTAATTTCAGTTCCAAAGGAATATGAGCTTGCTATTGAGATGTCTTTAGGACAAGCAATGCAAAATATTGTTACAGATACAGAGCAGGATGCTAAAAAATTAGTAGAACATTTAAGAAAATTTAAATTAGGTAGAGCTTCATTTTTACCTATTTCTTCTATTAAAGGTAGAAAGTTAGATAAAATTAATAAAATAGATGGTGTTATTGGAATAGCATCTGAACTTGTGAAGTTTAATAAAAAGTATGAAGATATTATAGATAACTTACTTGGTAGAACTGTTATTGTTGATAATATGGATAATGCAATAGTATTAGCTAAGAAGAATAAATATAGCTTTAAAATAGTTACTTTAGAAGGTGATGTAATTAATCCATCTGGAATGATTTCTGGAGGTAGTGTTACACAGAAGACTGTTA
This sequence comes from uncultured Clostridium sp., assembly GCA_964402195.1. GTDB lineage: Bacteria > Bacillota > Clostridia > TANB77 > CAG-508 > UMGS1994. The sequence continues at coordinate 2,102 of CAYOBB010000060.1, forward strand.
ATATTTTAGGACGTTCTAGAGAAATAGAGGATTTAAAAAAAGAAATAAATAATTTAAAAAAGAAATTGGAAAAAATAAATAATGATAAATTGAACTATGAAGGAGAAATAGAAGATACTTTAGAATTAGTAGGTACTTTAGAAAAAGAAATGCAAGATAGTGAAATTATATATGCTACTGAAAAACAAAAGGTTCTATCTATAGAAAATGAAATTCAAAGAATTGAAGAAAGATTGGAAAAATTAAGAAAAGAGAAAGAAGATTTAAATGTTCAAAAAGACAAGGAATTAAAAGAGCAGGAGGAATTAAAAGAGAAGATAAAAAATATAGAAAATGAAAGTGAACTTTTAAATCAGGAGATTACTAATTTTTCTTTAAGAAATAAGGACAAACAAAAAGATATTGATGATTTAAATTTCGATATTACGAATTTAAAAATTTCAGTTTCTTCTTTTGATGAGAGTGAAGATTCTATTAAAGAGATGATTGAGAGGATTGATAGTGATATACAAAAAACAAATCAAGTAATAGATAATAAAATAAATCAAAGAGAAAAAATTTTAGAAGATAATAAGATATTAGAAAAGAAAATAGAAGAGTTAAAAACGGAAATTGAAAACTTAAAAAATGAAGTTGAAAATGGAAATACTAAAGTTTCAGACCTAAAAGAAGAAAGAATAAATAAGAATAAAAAATTAGAAGATAGTGAAAATGAGATACTTTCTCAAATGAAAAAAATTGAAGATATAAAAAATCAATTGTCTAAATGTGAAGTTCGTAAATCTAAAAATGAATATGAACTAGAGCAAGTTGTTTCTAAGATGTGGGAAGAATATGAACTTACTCCTGGAAATCCTGGTGAATATAAAAAGCCTGAAAATATAAAAGCGGTAGAAAGGGAAGTTTCTAGAATAAGGATAGAGATTAAAGATTTAGGAAGTATAAATATTGATTCTATAGAAGAATATAAACAGCTAAGAGAAAGATATGATTTTATGTCTGAACAAAGACTTGATTTAGAAAATACTATGTCAAAGCTTAGAAAAGTTATCAATGAAATGGTAAACATAATGAAAGACCAATTTGACAAGAAATTCAAAACTATAAATAAATATTTTGGAGAGATATTTGTACAGTTATTTGGTGGAGGAAAGGCAGAGCTTAAATTAACTGATGAAGAGAATATACTAGAAAGTGGAATAGAAATAGAAGTACAACCACCAGGAAAAAAACTTCAAAATATGATGCTTTTATCTGGAGGAGAAAAAGCTTTTACTGCTATTGCTTTATTATTTGCAATTTTAAAAATAAATCCAGCTCCTTTTTGTGTTTTAGATGAAATAGAGGCGGCTCTAGATGATGTAAATGTTTATAGGTTTGCTGAATATTTAAAGAAATATACTGATAATACACAATTTTTAGTAATAACTCATAGAAAGGGTACTATGGAGGTTGCCAATACTGTTTATGGGGTTACGATGGAGGAAAGTGGAATTTCTAAATTATTGTCTTTGAAATTAAAATAATATTATTGATAAAAAGGGAATGATGAAAATGAATTTTTTTGATTCGCATGCACATTATAATGATGAGAGATTTTTAGAAAATAGAAATGAATTAATTGAGAAGATGTATAAAAACGAAATAACTAATATTGTGTGTGCTGGCTATAATTTAAATTCTTCCACAGATGCTATTGAAATTGCACATGGTTTTCCACATATTTTTGCAACTTGTGGAATTTCTCCAAACGATATTACCGAGAATGTGGATAATGAATTAAAAAAAATAGAAAGTATATCTAAGAAAGAAAAAGTAGTTGCTATAGGTGAAATAGGTTTAGATTATTATTGGAATAAAGATAATAAAGAAAAACAAAAAGAAGTTTTTATTAAACAAATAGAAATTGCAAATAGAATTGGAATACCAATAGTTATCCATACTAGAGAAGCAACCATAGATACTATAGAAATTCTAAAGAAAAATACTCCTCTAAAAAGAGGTGTTTTTCATTGCTGTCCACTAAATCAAGAATTAATAAAAGAAGGACTAAAATTAGGGTTTTATATATCTTTTAGTGGAAATATAACTTTTAAAAATGCTAAATCAGAAGAGTGTGTAAAATTAGTTCCAATGGATAAATTATTGATAGAAACTGATAGTCCATATTTATCACCAGAACCATTTAGAGGAAAAACAAATACATCTGAAAATGTTAAATTAGTAGCTAAGAAGATTGCTGAGGTAAAGGGAATAGATATAGCAGATATAGCAGAGATTACAAGACAAAATGCAATTAATGTATTTGGGATTGAAAAAATATAATAATCGTAGTATAATATTAAAAGTTTATTTATATGTAAGGAGAATTTTTATGTTTCAAAAATTAGAGGCTGTTGAGAGAAGATATGAAGAGCTAAATAAGTTAATTAGTGACCCAGAAGTAATTTCTAGGCAATCAGAATGGCAAAAATATATGAAAGAACACAGTGATATTACTGATGTTGTAGAAAAATATAGAGAATATAAAAAGGTAAAAACTGCTATGGATGAGGCAAGAGAAATGCTTAGTGATAAGGATTTAAAAGAGCTTGCAGAAATGCAGCTAGAAGAATCTAAAGAAAAGCTTCCTAAAATAGAAGAAGAATTAAAAATACTTTTAATTCCCAAAGATAAAGATGATGATAAAAATATTATATGCGAAATTAGAGGTGGAGCCGGAGGAGAAGAAGCAGCTCTATTTGCGGGTACTTTATTTAGAATGTATTCTATGTATGCAGAAAGAAAACATTGGAAGCTAGATATTTTAAATGAAAACGAGACGGGACTTGGTGGATATAAAGAAATTTCTTTTATGATTTCTGGTAAAGGTGTATATAGTAGATTAAAGTTTGAAAGTGGTGTTCATAGAGTTCAAAGAGTTCCAGATACAGAAAGTAGTGGTAGAATTCATACTTCAACTGCTACAGTTGCAGTACTTCCTGTTGTGGAAGACGTTGAAATCGAGATTAATCCAGCAGATGTTAGGATGGAAGTTTTTAGAGCTTCTGGTGCAGGTGGACAGCATGTTAACAAAACATCGTCAGCAGTAAGATTAATTCATGAACCAACTGGTATTGTTGCTGAATGTCAGACTGAACGTTCTCAATTACAAAATAGAGAATATGCTATGAGACTTTTAAGGTCTAGAATATATGAAATGGAAAAACAAAAACAAGATGCAGAACTTGCAAATGAGAGAAAATCTCAAGTAGGAAGCGGAGATAGAAGTGAGAAGATACGTACTTATAACTATCCTCAGGGGCGTATTACAGATCATAGGATAGGTCTTAGTATATATCAAATGGAGGATTTCTTAAATGGAAATCTTGATGAGATGATAGATAGCTTAACAGCTGCTGATAGAGCAGAAAAATTAAAAGGTGAAGAATAATTAAATATATAAAATAAGAGAAGATT
>CAYOBB010000061.1:0-5558 GCA_964402195.1 uncultured Clostridium sp.
GCCCCTACGGCGTTTGCAATGTGGCTCTTGTAATGTTATTTTTTTCGGGCAAGCATGGAAATCCATTTTTACGGTATTAATATATTATTTTCGATGTGACGCGCAGCCTTGGAGGAGCCTTTTCTCCTTGACATACAATTTGGCGACGACAGCAAGGAACAAGAAAATAATATATTAATAATATCAACACAAAAAAAGCCTACAGATTTTGCATATCACAAAACCCATAGACTTTTTTATCTATGTTTATTTCTATTTTGTTTAATTCTTTAGAAGTATAGCTCTCTACAGTTTCAATGGTTTCAAATTCTATCATTGCTTTCCTCTTTCTTTTCATTTGTTCTATATACTATATTCTATAAATAAAAACTACCCAAGTCAATATTTAATCCTTTTTTAGGAAAAGCTTAAAAAAAAATGAACGAGCAATGCTCGCCCTACAATATGTGAAAATTTTATTACATCTTATAATATTTTATCAAATTACCTTGATTTAAAATTTTTCATTTTTCAATTATTCTTGCCATTTGGATTCCTGAGCATGATGCCATCATTAATCCTCTTGTCATTCCTCCTCCATCTCCTATAGAATATAAATTTTTTACACTTGTTTCAAAATTATTATCTATTTCTATTTGGTTGCTGTAAAATTTTATTTCAGGTGCATATAGTAAATTATCTGGATTAGCAAATCCCTCTACTACCTTATCTACTTGCCTTATAAATTTAAGAATATCTGTCATTGTTCTATAACCTATTGCATAAGTTATGTCACCTGGTACAGCAGATTTTAAAGTAGGTTCTACAGTATTTTTATCTAGTTCTTCCTGCCATGTTCTCTTTCCCCTATAAATATCACCTAACCTTTGAACTAAAATACTTCCATTCCCTAATTCATTTACATTTTTTGCTACATTTCTTCCATAGTCAATTGGTTTATTAAAAGGATATGTAAAATTATGTGATACTAAAATTGCTAAATTTGTATTTTTACTTTTTTTCTCTTTATATGAATGTCCATTTACTAAACTCAAATTATTATCATAAACTTCTTCTGATACAAATCCACTTGGATTTTGACAAAAAGTCCTTACTTTATCTTTAAATGGTTCTGGTCTTCCTACAAACTTTCCTTCATACATATATTTATTAATATCTTTCATCACTTCATCAGGAAGTTCATATCTAACACCTATATCTACAATTCCTGGCTTAGTTTTTATTTTGTGTTTTTCACACATATCAACAAGCCAATTTGCTCCTTTTCTCCCTATTGCAATTATAACTTTATCTCCATATATTTCTTTTATATCTTCTTTTTTATTTGAATTATATTTTTTACTATCCTTTATTTTTACACCTTTTACTTCATTTGATTCAATTATTAAATCATCTACGATAGTTTCAAATATCATATTTACATTATTATTCTCTAAGTATTCCTCTAATCTTTTATATAATTCATGAGCTTTCTCTGTTCCTAAATGTCTAATAGGAATATCTATTAATGTTAAATCCTCTTTCTTTGCCTTTTCTTTAATTTTTTTTACTTCATTCTTAAACTCTATCCCTTCTAATTTTTCATCTGCTCCAAACTTTAAATAAATTTTATCTGTATAATCAATTAATCTCTTTGTTTCTTCTACACCTACATATTGGTGTAAATTTCCTCCTACATATATATCATCATCTTCTTCATTATATAAAGATAATTTTCCATCAGAAAACGCTCCTGCTCCAGAAAATCCATTTGTTATATTACAAAAAGGCTTACATTTTACACATACATTTTTTTCTTGTATTGGACAATACCTATTTTCAACTCTTTTTCCTTGGTCTATTAATAAAATTTTTTTATTCTTATTTAATTGTACTAATTCGTAAGCTGTAAATATTGAGCTTGGTCCCATACCAACTACTATAACATCATACTTTTCTTTCATACAAACCTCTTTTCCTTAAGGCAATTTAACTTATTAAGTTTTCCATTACCTCTTCTAATACTATTAAATATATATTTAAAAATTTTATATTATTTTCCTCACTTTGTTCTTTATTTAGGCTCAAAAAAAATCATGGCCATTATAAGCCATGATTTCTTAAAATTTTTAAACATTTTCTTTTATGTATTCAACTACATCGCTTACAGTAGCAACTTTTTCTGCATCAGCATCTGGAATTTCAATATCGAATTCTTCTTCTAAAGCCATAACAAGTTCTACTATATCTAAAGAATCAGCTCCTAAATCATCTATGAAAGAAGCTTCCATTGTAACAGAGCTCTCAGTTACTCCTAATTGTTCTACTATAATTCCTTTTACTTTTTCAAAAACTTCATCTGTACTCACTTTATGCATACCTCCTATTTTTTATAATTCGTTTGATATATTATTATTCTATGTTGCGTAAAATGTCAAGTATTATTTTTAATTTTTATTTAAATTTTCAAATTCATCTATCATCTTTTCTACTGCTTTATTTTCTACAAATTTTTCAGCTTGTTTTATTGTAAATTCAAAAAGAACCTCATCACTACTTCCATGAGCTTTTACTACTGGTTTCTTTACACCTAAAAATAATGCTCCGCCATATGACTTATAATCTACGGTTTTTGAAAATCTCTTTATTCCAGGTATTGCTGGAAGCGAAGCAATTGTAGAAAATATATTTTTCATTAAACTTTCTTTCAATGACCTTTTTACGAATTTTCCAAGTCCTTCAACTGCCTTTAAGAAAATATTTCCTGTAAACCCATCAGTAACAATCGCATCTATTTCTCCAGAAAAAGCTTCTCTACCTTCTACATTTCCTATAAAATTTATATTTAGTTCTTCTGATTTTTCCTTTAATAATTTATATGATTCTTTTGTTAAATCATTACCTTTTGTTTCTTCTGTTCCTATATTTAATAAACCTATTCTTGGGCTTTCAATTCCAAAAGTATTTTTTAAATATATACTAGACATTTGTGCAAATTGTAAAAGGTTAATAGGCTTACAATTTGTATTAGACCCCGCATCTATTAATAAAAGCTGACTTTTATATGCTGGTAAAATACCAGCTAAAGCAGGTCTATCAATTCCTTTGATTCTTCCTACTAATAATGTTGCACCGAGTAAGTAATGCACCTGAATTTCCAGCAGATATGAATACATCCCCTTCTCCCTCTTTTAGCATTTTAAACCCTACTACCATAGATGAATCTTTTTTGTGTTTTATGGCATATGTTGGAATATCCTCCATTTCAATTGTCTCAGTAGCATTTTTAATTTTCAATCTATCTGAAATTTCTTCAATTTCTTTTCCGTAAAACTCTTTCACTTTATTTCTTATTACTTCTTCAATTCCTATTAATATAACCTCTGCTTTTACTTGATTTATTGCATTAACAGCACCTTTTATTGTAGCTTCTGGTGCATTATCTCCTCCCATTGCATCTAATAATATCTTCATTTTATGCCTCCTAATAATTACTATAATTATATACTTATGATATTTTATTATGACTAAGAAAAAAAAGCAAGTATTTTAATAGTTTTAGAATAATTATTCGTTTATTTTCTCTATTTTTTCATTTATCTTATTTACATCACATCCATGTACAATATTATCATTAATATTATATTTCTCTTTTAGTTTTAGTATTCTAATTACCTTTTTATCTATTTCAGATGAGTCTATCTTCCACTTTTTATTCAACAATTTACTTAAAATTCTCTTTTCTCTCTTATATCCTAATCTCATCATAACAATATCATTTCCGACATTTAAAGCTCTTACTGCTGCATACTCTCCACCATAAAAAAAACTAATTGCTTTCATTTTTATATCATCAGTTATTATAACTCCATTAAAATTTAATTTTTCTCTTACATATTTATTAATAAAATTTTTTGATAATGATACTGGAAAAATTTTATCTATTTTACTTACAATAAGATGCCCTATCATTATCGAGTCAGCACCTTCCTTTATCGCTTTTTCAAAAGGAATCATATCTTCTTTTTCAAATTCTTCTATCTTTTTTGTAATTATTGGTAACCCATAATGTGAATCTTCTTTTGTAGCTCCATGTCCTGGAAAGTGCTTTATAACTGGAATAATTCCTTCTATTTGCATTTGCTTCATTGCTTGTATTCCATATTTACACACGTCTTCCTTAGTTTTTCCATAACATCTATCTCCTATTGGATGATTATCTGGAAATCTCTGTATATCTAATACAGGTGCAATATTTATATTAATTCCGGAATTTAACAACATTTCAGCCGTAATAATACTAGCTTCTTTTATAGTATCTATATTTCCCTTTCGAATTAATTGTGCAGGACTTTTTAAGTTTTTAAATTCTGGTGGCATTCTATTGACTCTTCCACCTTCTTGATCTATAGCAATAAATAAAGGAATTCTATTTTCTTTATTTATTGTTTTTAATTTATTTATTAAATTAAGCATTTGAGAATAATTTTCAAAATTTTTTCTATATAAAATAAATCCACCTATTTTATATTTATAAATCATCTCTGTAATTTCATCTGTTATTTCTTTTCCTTTTATTTCAATTAAAAATAACTGTCCAATCTTTTCTTCTACAGATAACTTTTGAATATTTATCATTTAAATCACCTAATTAGATTTTAACATTTGTATATTATACTTTTCAATATAAAATGATAACAAAAAGAGACCTTTTCTAATGTTAGTTTGTAAAAATCAACTTTAAAGTCCTCGTCTTTGTTCGTGCACCAATTTTCTAAGAAAAATTGTGTGCATTATTTGGTCAAAGGCTTTACTTAATAAGAATTTCAGAGAAATTACCTATAAAACACAAAAAAGAGCCTAAGCTCTTTTTTTGTGTTTTATATTTTTTTAATCTTATTCAATAATATCAGAAACGATACCTGAACCTACTGTTCTACCACCTTCACGAATAGCAAATCTTAATCCTTTTTCAATAGCGATAGGTGTAATAAGTTCAATTGTCATTGCAACATTGTCTCCTGGCATTACCATTTCTGTTCCAGCAGGTAATTCAATAACACCTGTAACGTCTGTTGTTCTGAAATAGAATTGTGGTCTATATCCATTAAAGAATGGTGTATGTCTTCCACCTTCTTCTTTAGTTAAGATATATACTTCTGATTTAAATTTTGTATGTGGATGAATTGTTCCTGGTTTTGCAAGAACTTGACCTCTTTCTATTTCATTTCTTTGAATACCTCTTAAAAGTACACCAATATTATCTCCTGCTTCAGCTTGATCTAATAATTTTCTGAACATCTCAACTCCAGTAACAACTGTCTTTGAAGATTCTGGTTTTAATCCTACGATTTCAACTTCATCAGAAATTTTAACAACTCCTCTTTCAACTCTACCAGTGGCAACTGTTCCTCTACCTGTGATAGAGAATACGTCTTCAACTGGCATTAAGAATGGTTGGTCTGTTGGTCTTTCTGGTGTTGGGATATAGCTATCAACAGCATCCATTAATTCTTTCATTGGAGCATAAACAGCATCATTTGGATCTGTAGATGTACTCTCTAATACTTGTAATGAAG
>CAYOBB010000062.1:0-5557 GCA_964402195.1 uncultured Clostridium sp.
GGATATGTATGTGTGAATTTTTCAGGGTATTTAGCTACAACTGTCACCTCTGTTTCTTCTTCTGGATATAGGTAAATTATTGGTTTTGTTATAGTAACATCTATTACATTTTCATAAAAAATATATATTAATAATAATAACAAAATAACTATAATTATTGCTAATATTATTACTATATTATTAGTTATTCTTATTTTCTTATTTATTTTTTCTTCCATTATATACTCCTTAATTTATATTATTCACACTATATTTAATTTTCAATAGTATCTTCAATTTGTTGAATATTTATAGATATTATTAATCCATCTTTATACTCAGCATTAATATTATATTTCTTTCCTGTATTTATTTCAGATTTTAGTTTAGACATTGTGGCTACTGCATTGCTTACATATGAATCATCATTATCACTTTCTCCCGCTGTACCAATTTCTGCATATTCAGAGTTAGTATCATCTATACCACTCGTTGTAATTTGTACAAACTTTCCTGATTCTCCAGCATATTGGTTATTACTATCTATTACAGCTTGAATAAGTGATTTAATTTCACTTCCTTTTTTATTTGTTCCTAAATAACTTTCCATATTTGCATTATACATATTTTTAGCTTGTTGATCCATTCCTATTATAGCACAAGAACCTTTACTATCATATAAGTTAACTATGAAAATTGTTAAAAATACAATAACTATTATTTCAACAATAATTATATTTCTATTTTTTTTTAGTTTAGTTTCTAATACCTTCAAATCTTCCAAATCAATAACATTCACCTTAATTTTTCCTCCTATTTTAATTTAAAAATTATCTTTTACTGTCTAAATTAATGCTACTGTATCTTTAGCTATCATCATTTCTTCGTCTGTTGGAATTATATATGCTTTTATTTTTGAATTTGGAGTAGATATTAAGATTTCTTCTCCTCTTATTTTATTTTTTTCTTCATCTATTTCTAATCCCATAAATTTTAAGTTATCACATATTTTCTTTCTTGAATGGAATTGATTTTCTCCTATTCCAGCTGTAAATGTTATTACATCAATACCTTGAAGTGTTACTGCATAGCTTGATATAAATTGAGCTACTTTATATGCATAAAAATCTAATGCTAAATTCGCTCTTTCATTTCCTTCTGCAGCAGCTCCTTCAATATCTCTAAAATCAGCAGAAACTCCTGATATTCCCAAAACTCCTGATTTCTTATTTAAAAGAGTAGTTACTTCTTCTGTAGATAACCCTTCTTGTTCCATTATATATGTGACTACTGATGGATCTAAATCTCCACTTCTTGCACACATAGGAATTCCTCCTAGTGGTGTAAGCCCCATACTTGTATCTAAACTTATTCCATCTTTTATTGCACACAAGCTAGCTCCTTGTCCTAAATGGCAATTTACTATTTTTAAATCTTTTCTTCCTTCTATTGCTTCCACTCTATTTGCTATGTATTTATGTGATGTTCCATGTGCTCCATATTTACGTACTCCATGTTTTTCATATAATTCATATGGTACTGGATAAATATAATTTTTAGCTGGCATTGTTTGATGATATGCAGTATCAAATACTACAGCCATTTTAGCATTTGGCATTTCTTTTTGACATGCTCTAATTCCCATTACTGCTGCTGGATTATGTAATGGTGCAAGTTTGCTACATTCTTCTATTTTCTTTATAACATCTTCTGTAACTAATACAGACTTATCAAAATATTCTCCACCATGTACAATTCTATGTCCTACTGCTGTAATTTCATTCAAACTTTTTATAACTCCATATTTTTCACTTAGTAATTGGTCTAATATAATTTTTAAGGCTTCTCCATGATTTTTTACTTTCTCTTCAATTACAATTTTTTCTCCATTTACTTTATGAGTTAAAAATGAATTTTCTCCTATTCTTTCATAATTTCCTTTAGCTAAAACTTCTTCTTTTTCCATATCAATTAATTGATATTTCACTGATGAACTTCCACAATTTAAAACAAATACTTTCATTATAATTTTCTATGTTAGATTTTCTAACATAATCTCCTTTCTTTTTTATTTTTGTATTAATTCGTTTGTTTCTTTTGCTATTATTAATTCTTCTTCTGTAGGAACAATCCATAATTTTACTTTTGAATCATCTTTTGAAATTTCATGTTCTATATTTCTAATCTTATTTTTTTCTAAATCTAACTCTACTCCCATAAATTCTAAGTATGAACAAATTTCTTTTCTTTCATCTGGTCCCTTTTCTCCAACGCCTCCTGTAAATGTTATTACATCAACACCATTCATTGTAACTGCATATTTTCCAATATATTGAGCTATTATATAACAATAAATTTTCATTCCAAGTTCAGCTTGTTTATTTCCATTATCTATTTCTCTTAATACATCTCTGTTGTCACATGAAACTTCTGACATCCCCAAAAGTCCTGATTCTTTATTTAAAATCTTATTCATCTCTTCAGCTGTAAGACCTTCTTGTTCCATAATATATGTAATTACCGATGGGTCTAAATCTCCACTTCTAGTTCCCATAGCAATTCCTCCAAGTGGAGTAAGTCCCATGCTTGTATCTACACTTTCACCATTTTGAATAGCACAAATACTAGCACCGTTGGCCTAAATGGCAACTAATTATTTTTAAATCTTTTATATCTTTATTTAATATTTCTGCAACTCTTTTTGATACATATTTATGAGATGTTCCATGTGCTCCATATTTACGTATTCCATATTTTTCATAGTATTTATATGGTATTGGATAGATATAATGCTCTTTTGGTATTGTTTGATGAAAAGCTGTATCAAATACCGCTACATTAGGTCTTCCTGGAAGAATTTCTTCACAGGCTCTTATTCCTTGAAGGTGTGCTGGGTTATGAAGCGGTGCAAATTTTATTGCATCTTCTATACCTTTTATTACATCTTCATCTATTAAAGTAGAACTTTTAAATCTTTCTCCTCCATGTACAATTCTATGTCCTATTGCTTCAATTTCATTTAGGCTATTAATTACTGGATAATCTTTATTTATAAGTTCTCTCATTACTATTTCTAAAGCTTCCTTATGATCCTTTACTTTGATTTCTTTTTTATATTTTTCTCCATTTATTTTATGTGTAATTAATGAATTTTCTTGACCTATTCTTTCAAAGTTACCTTTAGCCAATAACTTTTCACTTTCCATATCTATTAAGCTATATTTTAAAGAAGAACTTCCACAGTTTACAACTAAAATTTTCATAAAATCTCCTTTTCACTTTTATTATTGTGGGTAACATATAATGACAATGTCATTAATTTTTGGCCATAATTATTGTAATATATTAATCTTTTTTTCATTTATATCATTTCTGCCCACTACAGAATTTATAATCTATCTCTCTGTATATTTGTAGGGGCACAATGCATTGTGCCCGTTCTACGATGAATTCTCAATTATACATTTTTTAATCTAACTTTTAACACAGCAAGACACAGTTTGTTTTTTAGATTCTCTGTCCTTGGACAGCAGTAATAGCAACAACACCTACAATATCGTCACTGCTACATCCCCTAGATAAATCATTAACTGGTTTTGCAATTCCTTGACAAAGAGGTCCATAAGCTTCTGCTTTTCCTAATCTCTGTACTAATTTATATCCAATATTTCCTGCATTTAGGTCTGGAAATATTAATGTATTACAATGTCCTGCAACTTGACTTTCAGGTGCTTTACTTTTAGCAATTTCAGGCACTATGGCTGCATCTAGTTGTAACTCTCCATCTACTTTTAATTCTGGATATTTTTCTTTTATAAGTTTAGTTGCATTAATTACTTTTTCTGTTGACTCAGATTTTGCACTTCCATAACTTGAGTATGAAAGCATAGCTATTTTAGGTTCTTTTCCAACTAATTTTTTAAAACTTTCTGCTGATGACTTAGCAATTTCTGATAAACCTTCAGAATCTGGATTCTCATTTAGACCACAATCAGAAAATACAAATACTCCATCTTCTCCATATTTACAATCAGGTACTACCATTAAGAAAAATGCTGATACAAGCTTTGTATCTGGTGCTGTCTTTAATATTTGAAGTGCTGGTCTTAAAGTATCAGCTGTAGAATGTACCGCTCCTGACACTAATCCATCTGCATCTTCATTTTTTACCATCATCATTCCAAAAAATACTGGGTCTAAGATTTTTTCTTTTGCTATTTCTTCAGTCATTCCTTTAGCTTTTCTTAATTCATAAAATTTCTTTGTATATTCATCGTATTTTTCAGATTCTTTAGGATTTATTATTTTTGCTTTTGAAATATTTAAATTATTCTCACTGGCAAGTTTATTAATCTCTTTTTCATCACCAACTAAAATTATATTTGCAAAACCTTCTTTTGCAATCTTTTCAGTTGCTTCTAGTATACGTATATCAGTAGATTCTGGAAGTACTATTGTTTTTATTTCATTTTTAGCCCTTTTCTTTATTTCTTCTATGAAACTCATAATTTTCCTCCTAATATAATATAAGACGCTAAAACTTTTCGTTCCGACGTTTAAATTATATAAGATAGGATTTTTAAAGTCAAGGATTTAAATATTCTTCCTTTTATGATAATATGTATTTAATTTATATTAATGGAGAAATATATGAAATTGACTTATGCTGTAACTAAAAATGATTATTCTATAAAGCAAATTTTAAAAGAACGTTTTTATATGTCTGAACGTTTTATTTTAAAATTAAAGAAAAATAATGGTATTTTATTAAATGGTACATCTGAACATGTAAATAAATTAGTATTTGAAAACGATATTTTAGAAATTATTGAAAATTTTGAAGAGGATAATTCTAATATTGTTCCATCTGATAGTATTCATTTATCGATTGTTTATGAAGATGAATATATGCTTATTGTAAATAAACAACCAGGTATACCTGTTCATCCTTCTATGTCTTTTTATGAAAATTCTCTTTCAAATGCTATTAGGTTTTATTTTGATAAAATAAATTTAAAGAAAAAAATAAGACCTGTTAATCGTTTAGATAAAGATACTTCTGGCTTAGTTATCTTTGCAAAAAATGAATACATACAAGAATGTCTTGTACGACAAATGAAACTAAATTTATTTAAGAAAAAATATATTGCATTTTTAGAAGGTATTCTTGAAAATAAATCTGGAATAATTGATGCTCCTATAGCTAGAAAAGATAAAAGTATTATTGAGCGATGTATAGATAAAAATGGAAGCATGGCTGTTTCTTATTATACTGTTTTAAAAGATTTTAAAAATTTTAGTGAAGTTGAATTTACTTTAGAAACTGGTAGAACCCATCAAATACGTGTTCACTCTTCATATATTGGCCATCCTATTTTAGGTGATTCACTTTATGGACATGATTCTTATTTGATTTCTAGACAAGCTCTACATGCTTACTATATTTCTTTTATTCATCCTATTACTAAAGAAATTATGGAACTCAAAATTGATTTACCTGAAGATATGTTAAATATATTAAAGTGAGCTATGCTCACCTTTTTAATTTATTAATTAATTTAAATTATAAATTTTCATT
>CAYOBB010000063.1:0-5506 GCA_964402195.1 uncultured Clostridium sp.
TTTATCTGTACATAAAACATTCATTGCCCCAAAACTTTGAATTGAATCTAGCTTTTTTACTATTGTCTTTTTTTTTGACATTTTTACTGCACCTTTTGATAAAGTAGATGATAATATTACTGGTAATAATAAAGGTGTTATTCCTATTGCTATTGCTACTGCAAAAGTAAATGCTATTAAAGCGTCATGTTTTCCAGCATTTAATATAAATACTAATGGAATTAATAAAAGCATAAATTTTATTAATAATTTACTTATTCCTTCTACATCTTTTTGAAAACTCGTTTTTGGCTTTCCTTTATCATAAGTATGTGCTACTTTTCCAAAATATGAGCTATCTCCTACTTTTATTATAACTACTTTAGCAGAACCACTAATTACATTTGTTCCCATAAAGCAGATTGTATCTAAATCAGTAATTGACTCCAACTCCTCTATTGATTCTAAAGATGTATTTACTGTTTTCTTTACTGAATCTGACTCTCCTGTTATTGATGATTGAGATACATATAATTCTTTAGATTCAATCACTCTACAATCTGCTGGTATAATATCTCCTGCTGAAATTTTGATAATATCTCCTATTGTAATTTCTTTTATTGGAATTTGTTTTTCTTCTCCATTTCTTATAACTGTCGATTTTGTTTCTACTAATTCTTTTAATTTCTCTGCAGCCTTATTTGATTTATATTCTTCAAAAAATTCTAATAATGTACTTATTGCTACTAATGTGATTATTACAATAATATTAGCATAATTAGGTTTTTCAGCTAGAATTACATCAGTATAAAATAACACAAAGCTTATTCCTAGTAATATTAAATTAAATGGACTTATTAGGCTTTCAAATAAATAATTATACCATTTTTTAGGCTTAGACCTACTAATAATATTTGAGCCGTACTTTTTCGTATTTACTAATACTACCTCATTAGTTAAGCCATTATTTATATCTATTTGTTTTTTATTAATGAATTCATTGACATCTATACAGTTGTCTTCACCATAAATCTCTTTTACATTAAATTCTTCTTTTTCTAAACTAGACATTATATTCACTTCACTTTCTTTTTAGTATTTTATACCTATTATTTAAAAATATCAATCCATAAAATTGATATTTTTAGTTATTGACTACTAGTTAATGATTTTAAACTTTTTAAAAATAATAAATCTCCAAAAGCTTATCTCTAATAACGTAGGGGCGAACTCGTTCGCCCCTACAAGTCATGTGGTAAGTCTTTTATATTAAAGAACCATTATCTAGTAATGTTATTTATTTTAGAGATAGCGTCAGATGTCAGATTACACTATGTCCTAAAAATAATTAAAATATATTTTACTTGAATTCTCAAACATTCTAGTGTCTTACTGTCTCTATTAGTTTAAATCTAATTTTTGAAGATGTTCTATGCTCGGTGATTCTATAGATGCTCCTTTATAGTTAAATCTTGAACCATGACATGGACAATCCCATGTTTTCTCCAGACTATTCCACATAAGCTCACACCCTAAATGAGTACATACTGGCTTTACGGCAAATATTTTTTCTTCTATATCTTTATACACACCTACTTTTTTTCCTTCAACCTCTATTATTTTCCCTTCATCTATTTTTAAATCCACTAAAGTATCTTTTGGGATTTTTAATTTTTCTATTACTAAAGATTTTACACTTTGTTTTACTATATTTCCAAGTTCCTTGCTATTTTTTACAGGTTCTAATCTTGTTGCTGTATAAATTTCTTTATATGGATTATCCTTTCCTAAAATATTATCAGAAATAATTCTAGCGGCAATATTTGAAGTAGTTATTCCCCATTTTTTATATCCTGTTCCTATATATAAATCTGACATAAAGTTAGAATATTTACCTATATACGGAATCTTATCTAATCCTATACAATCCTCTGCTATCCATCTTCCTACAATTTCACAATTAGGATACATATTTCTCGTTATACTCTCAAGTTCTTCATATCTCTTTTCTTCTTTTACTTCTTCACCTGTTTTATGGTCATATCCTGCTACTAATAAAAGCCTTTTATCTCCATCTTTTATTGTTCTAAAAGACTTTTTTGGATTTCCACTATTTATATACATTCCATCAAATAAATCTGTTTTCGTATCCACACAAATTACATAAGATGTGGATTGATACATCTTTAAAAAATAAAATCCAGGTGTATTTATAATTGGATATCTTGTGGCTAATACAACATATTTAGCTGTTATCTCGTTATTTTTAGTTATTACAACATATTCATCATTTTCTTTTCGTATATCTAATACTTTACTATTCTCATAAATATTTACTCTCTCTTTTTCCATAGCACTACAAAGTCCTAATATATATTTTACTGGATTAAATTGTGCTTGATTTTTAAATTTTATTCCTCCTACTATATCTATTGGTAAATTTACATTTGTTACAAATTCACATATTCCCTCTTTTAAAGAATTTACTGAAAATACCTCATCTTTAATTTTTACAAGTTCATCTTTTTCTTCTGCAACCACATAAGCATCTGTTTTTTCGAAATCACAATCTATATTTTCTTCTCTAACAATTCTTTCAATTTCTTTTATCGCATTTTCATTTGACTCTAAATATTTTTTTGCAAATTCTTTTCCTTGAGAATCTATTAAATATTTATAAAATAAATCATGCTGACTTGTTACTTTGGCTGTACTATGACCTGATGTCTTTTCTCCAACTAAATCTTTTTCTAAAACAGCAATATTTAAATTACTATTTTTACTTAAGTAATATGCTGTACTTATTCCAGTAAGTCCACCTCCAACAATACAAACATCAACTTTTTTATCTTCTTTTAAACTATCATATTTTCTCTTTTCATCTTTTACTTTATCTAACCAATAAGAATACATAAATAACCTCCTTTTTCAATTTATTATTTCTAAATAATTACTAATTATGCAGAAAATGGCAAGATATTTCTTGCCATTACAGTAATTTATTGAATTATTATATCTCTTGTCCCATGATTTTTTGAATATGTTCTAATTCTGATTTTAATGTTGTATATAAATTTTGCCCTATAGATGTATCACCATTTTCATATTTTTTTATTTCTTCTTCTATATCCATTACTTTAAATTTCTTAAGTGATTTTCCATTATATATGTTGTACATGTATATTGGAGTATAGTTTACACTATCAATTGTAAATTTCCCATCTTCTCCATGTTTGGTAATTTGTATATCTAATATAACTGATTGTCTAGTATAATCAGCATTTTGTCCTGACATAAAATTTCCTAAAGAGTACACTACAAATCCATCTTTTGTTGTTCCGTCTTCTAATGTTACTGTTCTTTTTTCCATAGGCTCTAAACAATGAGTATGGCTCCCTAATATTAAATCTGCACCATTTTCAAATAGAAAATCCGCTAATTCTTTTTGCTCTTCAGTTGGAGTTTGTCTATATTCTTCACCCCAATGCATATTAACACAAATAAGTTCTGAACCTTCTGATTTGGCCTTATCTATATCCGATTTCATCTTATCTTTATCAATTAAATTTACTGCATATTCTTTTCCTTCAGGAATTGGAATTCCATTTGTTCCATAAGTATAGTTTAAAAATGCTATTTTTATCCCTTTTACTTCTTTAATTAAAATTTCTTGGCTTTTTTCTTCGGAAGAATATGTTCCCATATGTTCTATTCCTACGTTGTCTAGAGTCTCTAATGTCTTTACTAATCCATTATATCCTTTATCTAAACAATGATTGCTTGCTGTTGCAAAAATATCATATCCTAATTCTTTCAAATCTCTTGCAAGCTCAGCTGGAGAGTTAAAAGTTGGATAATTACTATATCCTATTTCTTTTCCAGCAAAACTTGTCTCTATTGTTCCTATTGCTATATCACTATTATCAAAGTATTTTTTTATATCTTCGAATACATAAGAAAAATCATAAGTATCACCATTTGGTTCGTATGCATCAAAATATTGTGTATTATGACATAATACATCCCCTGTAACTGTCATATTTAAAGTTATATCTTCTTGTGGCTCTTCTATAATTTCTTCTTTACTTATTTGATCTTCTTTCGGCTCATTTTTATTTTTTGAAAAATAAAAATAAGTTCCACCAGCTATGGCTAATAATATTATTAAAAAAATTAAAATAAACTTTTTCATCTCTTCCTCCATTTTTATTTAATTATATCTATTAATTTATATTTTTTCTACATTTTATATAAATTTTTCCTATATAATGTTATTATATTGTGCTTTATTGATTATTTCAATATTTTTAAGCAATCTCTTTTAATAGTTGACGAACACATTTGCCCCTACGCTCTATAGATCAAAACTTTGAAGACTTTTTATCGAAAACAATTCTCTAGGTAACTACACCCAAAAAAAAAAGGAAACCTAAACTTAGGCTTCCTCTAAATTTTATTTGTCCCATACTGCATAAAAAATATGATTTCCTATACGATATGTTTTTTGAATATTGGATCTCATTTCTAATTGTTCAGGAGAACAATCATCTGGATTGTAAAACCACATTGCTCTTTTGTTTCCAAGAGGTATGTATGTGGGGTCTATGCCTCTTAAAGCTTCTTGAACTGCTTTTTTACAATTCTCTGGAATGTCATCATCTGATAGATGAGTAATTTTTGCATATTTACCATCTATTACTTCTTCTAAGGATTTATTCTGTTGTAACATCCTAGTTATTACAGTAGCTGCAACAGCAACCTTCCCATCATATGGTTCTATTCCAGCCTCAGCATAAACAATCTTACTTAGAATTATTTTCTCATTGTCAGTTAAATTAACCATGAGAGTTGTTTCTTCTGTAGTTGGTTCAGTTATGCATTGAGTAATTATAGTTGTTCCTTCTGTAGTTGATTCAGTTATACATTGAGTGATTATAGTTGTTTCTTCTGTAGTTGATTCAGTTATACATTGAGTGATTATAGTTGTTTCTTTTTTTACATCACTTGGTAATATTCGTTCTGTAATTAGTCCAATTATAAGCCCCAATAATAATCCTAAGGAAAATATTAATTTTTTCCTCTTCTTTTTTTCTTCTCTCCTCCGTGCTCTTTCTATTCTTGACATATTGTTTTCCTCCTTAATAAAATTTATATTAATTTTAAATATGTTTTTATTATATCATACTTTTTAATTTTTTTCTAGTGTTATGTGAACTTTAAAAGTTGTTTTATTACTGTCGTTGAATTTAAAGTTAAATACAGTAACACATATTTATATGAATTTACTTTTATATATTGATTTTTTATGTAAATGATGATATAATACTTATGCATCATTTTTATTAATAATACTACAAGGAGGGATTCCCCATGAACAAAAATGATTGTTATTTTAGGCTGTTTTTTAGGTATACTTCTTTTAATTCTAATGAAAATGAAGAAATTCATTTCTATTGTAAGAAGTATACTACCGGTACACACCACTGTATAGGTACATATCCAAACGTGATATATAATGCTGATACAA
>CAYOBB010000064.1:0-5474 GCA_964402195.1 uncultured Clostridium sp.
GCTATATGTGTTGCAAGTTCTCCAGATAGTAAATCACTATTAGAACCAGTAATGAATATTGATACATTTTTAGATGCCTTAAATGAATTTATTGCTTTTTCCCAGTGTTCAACATTTTGAATTTCATCAAAGAATAAGTAATACTTATCTTCATTTACTATTTTTTCTTTGATGTAATTGTGTAAATCCATATCATTTTTTATAAAAGCATAATCTTCATATTCAAAATTTATATATATTATTTGAGATTCTGGTATTCCTTTTTCTTTTAATTCATCTATTATTTGTAATAATATAACTGATTTACCACATCTTCTAACTCCCATTATTACTTTTATCAAATCTTGGTCATAAAATGGTCTGATTTTAGATAGATATTTTTCACGAATAATCATACTTTTCTCCTTTTTGTTTAATTTACTTTATTATATTATAATTTCTTTCTTTTGTCAATAATTTTGTTTACCGTACTAAACAAAATTAGTCTTATTTATTATTTTGTTTAGTGTGATTTATATTATCGGTTCTTATATAAAAATCAATAATTACTATGTATTTAAGAGTATCAATATTTTTAGGGTTTACAACCTCACTTTGTTCGGTTGCATAAGTCATCTGTAGTTCACTTCGTTTCACACAGCTAACTTAAAAACTGGTGCTAACAACAACACTCATGAGTGTATTGTCCACCATTTTCTCTTACTCCTTCTGGATATGCTTTTATATATCCAGGTTCTAGATTACTTTTTGAAAAAGCAGGTGTTAATAGCTTTATAATTCCTGTTTGCGTATCTATTAAATAATTTTCAAGTGAATTTATAGAATGATATTTTTTATCATTATCCGCAGCATCAGATATAACTGCCCAGCTCTGAGTAATACTATCTATTTTACACTCTGGGCTCTCTATACTTCCTAAAATTTCATCATTATCGGTAAAAGCTCTTCTAAACCATAATCCATCCCATCCTTCTTTATTTAATGTCTTTTTTAATTCCATTTTTATAAGTTCATATCTTTTTAAATATTCTTCTTCATTTTTATACTTTAAAATATCTTCAAATCTGTTTAATATATCATATAGAAAGAAACCAAGCCAAACGCTCTCTCCTTTTCCTTTATTTCCAACAGTACTAAATCCATCGTTCCAATCACCGCTTCCTATCTTAGGAAGACCATGTTCTCCAAAATTAATAGATTTTTCTATTGCTCTTATTGCATGCATAAATATACTTTCTTTTTTATCACTTTGTTTATATAAATCATATCTTTCATCTTCATTTTCTTTTAATTTTTCACCTTCTAAATATGGAATCTCTTCATTTATAAACTCATAGTCTCCTGTAAATTTAACATATTCAATAATTGCATATGGTAACCATAATAAATCATCTGAAAATCTTGTCCTAATTCCTCTTTCAGTTGTTTCATGCCACCAGTGAAGAACATCTCCATCTTTAAATTGATGTCTAGCACATTTTCTAATTTGATTTTTCAATAACTCTACATCAATAAACTTCATACCAAAACAATCCTGAAGCTGATCTCTAAAGCCTATTGCCCCTCCTGATTGATATAACCCGCTTCTGGCAAATAATCTACTTACTATAGTCTGGTAAATAATCCACGAATTAAGCAAAATATTAATTTCCTCTGACGGTGTCTTTACTTTTAATTTATTAGTTTTTTCATACCAATAATTATTTACTATATCTAATTCATTAGATACCTTTTCTTTATCTATATATTCTTCATTATCCACTCCAAGTGTAATTATCACTTCTTCTTCATCAAAAGCATCTATTTCTATTTCAAACGATATTGACACCATATTACCATTACTTATTTCGTCTTTTGTATTCCACTTTTCTTTATAAATTCCACTAGGATTTGTAATATCTCCATCTAAAAATTCTATTTTACTATTTGTATAATCTTTTATTGGTTTATTACTAGTTATTATAACTTCTTCTGAAAAATCATCTTCACATAAATTCCTACAAATAACTTTATTATCTAT
Organism: uncultured Clostridium sp.; assembly: GCA_964402195.1. Classification (GTDB taxonomy): domain Bacteria; phylum Bacillota; class Clostridia; order TANB77; family CAG-508; genus UMGS1994. The sequence continues at coordinate 2,021 of CAYOBB010000064.1, forward strand.
TTTTCTAGTTACTATATTTCCAATTGTCTTAGTTTCATCTTCTCCTAAAGTCAACTGAACCGAATAATAAAGATTTATTTTCTTTTTCTTTCTCGATAAATTCTTTAAATTAATTTTATTTATTTTAGTCTTTGAATTTATCGGAATAAATACTGTAACTTCCTGTAAAATTTCATCTTCTAATTGTTTATATATTGAATATCCCATACCATGTGTTACATAGTAATTTTGATTAGTTTTTAATCTATTTCCTACTGACCATATCTTATTATTTTCATTATTCTTTATAAAAATCATTTCTGATGGAGTATCAGAAATTGCATTATTAGTCCATTTAGTAATTCTTTGCAATCTACTATTTTTATACCAAGTATACCCTCCAAAATTTTCTGTTACAACTGTTCCAAATTCTTGATTTGATATAATATTTGCCCATGGTCTCGGCGTCTTTCTATTCTTAGTAACTTCTATAATATACTCCCTTCCGTTTTCAGAAAAACCTCCAAAACCATTATAGTATTTCAACTCTTCCATATTAATTAATTTATTTTCTTGTTCATCTGTTATAGGAAAATCAGTTTTAATTTTAACTTTTTCTTTTGGTATTTTTACTTTTTCTCTTTCTTCTAATTCTTCTAGATTAACCTTTAAACCTCCATTTTTTGCTTCAAATATTAATTTTGCTTTATCCCTTATTGTTCTTATATCACTTTCAGTCATTTCCTTCTGATTTAATATAAATATCTGATAATTATATAAATACTCCATCTGATGATTTTTTATTGCATCATATATACCATCTTTTAATAATTGTTCATAACTCATTTCTTCATTATTTAAAATACATAAATCTATTCTTGTATTTCTAGTCTTAAAAAATTCCAGTGATTCTAAAGCTTCATCTATTACATACAAATCTTCTATATTCCTAATTTCAATTAATAAAATAGGATAATCACCTGAAATTCCAAACTTCCACAAATCCCCTATAAAATATTTATCATCATACTTTTTAAAACTATAATTAATATCACCTTGTAATAATAAATGTCCTAACATTTTCTGATACACTTCAATTTTTTCTCCATTTATTCCTAAATATTTTATTTCTTCATCACTTCTAGCCTTAGCTAAATTATATAAATTTGTAACTTCATTTTCATTAGAAAGTTCTTGAATTCTACGTATTACCTCTTTCTTTTCTTCAGATACAGAAATAATTAAATCTAGCATTTGTTCTTCTTCTGATTTTACTTTTACTGTTTTTCTGATTCCAATAACTGGTTCTATAACCTCTTTAATTATATTTGAAAAGCCTCCTGAAGCTTTTATAGCCTGTGGAATATTCTGCTCACATCTTCCTAAAAACTTTTCTTTATCTATTTCAAATTCTGTTTCTCCTATAGAATCTTCAGCAAATAATTTTACACCCATAAAAATAGTATCTTTTCCGAGCTTCTCTATTTTTTCTTTTTAAAATAAATATCTCTTCTTCTGGTATATATTCTATTTTTAAAAACATATTATTAAATACTGGATGTGCATAATCTTGAGATTTACCAGATAATACTGCTTCCATGAAACTTGTAACTTCTAAAATCTCTTCCTTTGTTCCTGTATTTTTTATTTTCAACCTTCTTATTTCTGTTGGAGAACTCGGATCTACTGTTGTAATCATCGACATTTCTAAATTACCTTCTACATGAGTAACTTCATTTTTAGATTGCATAAATTTAATTTTATTTTTTCCAAAACTAGACCAAACTCTATTATCTTTTATATTTTTTACAAAAAATCCAATACCTTGAAGAGTATCATCTGTTTCTTTAAACCTATTTATCATAATATCTTTATATTTACTATATCCGCTTCCTCTTACATCCATATATACTGTATATTCTTGATTCGATATTACATTTACTCTCCTAAATATTTCATCTTCATCATAATTTATTTCTCTATCACTAAAATCATTTTTATATCTTAATTTTTCAATCTTTTCTTTATTATCTTTTAATAAAACAATATTAATTGGCATTCTTTCATGTAATAAAATATCTATTGCCTGTATTTCTGGATTTTCAAAAAATCTCTTTTGTAATATATTCCTATTTAAATAGTTATTAATTGAAAGGAGTATTAGTCCCTGATGATGTGCCATATATGTCTTAACTGCTGCATACTTTTCTCCTTTTCTTAATCTGTCATTTGTAAAATCTATAGATTCATAAAAACCATATTTTCCTATCATTCCATAATTTTCTAACTTCTTTAAATTTTCTATTGCATTTTTCTCCTCATAATTTAGTGCTAAAAAAGTAGAATATGGCGATACTACTACTTCATCTTCTAGACCCCTTTTTAATCCCAAATATGGTATCCCAAACGCTTTATATTGATAATTTAAATTTAAATCTTTAACATTATAAGCTGATTCTGATATTCCCCATGGAACTCCTATCCTTCTCGCATATTCTTTTTGATTCATAATTAAAAATCTTGATGACTCATCCAAAAGACTTCCTTTATAATTTCTTATATTAATATTGGGCATTAGATATTCAAATGCAGTTCCTGACCATGAAATAAGTCCTTTATATCCATTTAGCGATGTAAGAGTTCTACTTAAATTACTCCAATGTTTTGGTGAAACATCTTTTTTTGCTATTGCCACAATACTTGCTTGTCTAGCCTCTGATGCTAAAAAATCATAATACGAATCGGTAAGTTTATCTTCTTCTATATTAAATCCTATAGAAAATAACCTGTTTTTAGGACTATATAATTTACTAAAATCAGTATTAGTAATTAATTTATCTATTCTCTTTTCTAATTCATCTTGATTTTTAACTTCTTTTAAAAATGATTTAATAACATATAAATATCCTATAAGATTTCCACTGTCTACTGTTGAAATATATCTAGGATATAATGGTTTTAAAGTCCTTATATTATACCAGTTATATAAATGTCCATTCCACTTATCCAAAAATTCTATTTTTTCTATCATTTTCTTTAATAATTCTAAACATTTATCTAACGATATAAATTTTAAATCATATGCTGAAATTACAGCAAGCATTCCAAGTCCCATATTAGTAGAAGATGTTCTATCTACAAACTTTTCTTTTCTATCTTCCTGAAAATTATCAGAAGGGAAAAAATTATTTTTTTCTATTATAGTATCCTCAAAGAAATTCCAAGTCTTATTTGCTATTTCTAATAAATATTTTCTATCTTCTTCTTTTACATTTTCTTTACTTGTCTTATCTTTGCTAATATACCATGCAATGAAAGGTCCTAAAACCCAAATAGTAGCAATTACTTCTACGAAAGGATTTAAAAAACCAAACGCAATAACACCTAATATTATATTAGGGATCATCTTTAAACAATAACTTTCTATACTATTTTTACTTTTCTTTTCTATATCCTCAGAAGTAGTCCATTCTAA
>CAYOBB010000065.1:0-5380 GCA_964402195.1 uncultured Clostridium sp.
CGGGCGAACTCGTTCGCCCCTACGGTGTTTGCAATTAATTGTCTTCTATGTTATTTTATATATTTTGTAGGGGTCGGCCTTGGTCGACCCGAAAACATACAAAAAAGCCTACAGATTTTGCATACTACAAAATCCATAGACTTTTTTATCTATGTTTTTATTTTATTAATCAAATTAATACGTGTGTGTGTGTGTGTGTGTGTGTGTGTACTCTTGCAAGGGTTTGCTCTATTTTGTTTGTTTTTTTTATTTCTTTGTTCATATTTCTTCTTCTTTCTTTTTATCTTATGTATTGATTTTACAAATAAGATTTTTAAGTTTCGGTTTTTTGTAAAATACTTGTTAGCTATTTTCTTACAACATGTTTTATTTATCAGATACTTAGAAATGTTTGCCATCTAAAACAGCAATTTTAGTATTTTCAATAAGTTTATAAAAAATACCAAAACTTAAATTTTAATATCCTGGCTTTTCTAACAATCTAAACATATTTTTTTTATATTCTTCTACTCCAGGTTGATTAAAAGGATTTACACCTAATATCATTCCCGAAACCGCACAAGCCTTTTCAAAAAAGTAAATTAAATGCCCAAGATTTTCTTCATCCAATTTATCTATTGCAACCATAAGATTTGGAACATTTCCAGTAACATGAGCCTCTATAGTTCCTTCCATAGCTTTTTTATTAATATAATCTAAAGTCTTTCCAGCTAAAAAATTTAATCCATCTAAATTTTCTTTATCCTCAGCTACTGTAATATCAGTTTTAGGACTTTGAACACATAAAACAGTTTCAAAAATATTACGACTTCCTTCTTGAATATATTGTCCCATTGAATGAAGATCTGTAGTAAAATCTACACCAGCTGGAAAAATTCCTTTATTCTCTTTTCCTTCACTCTCTCCATATAATTGTTTCCACCATTCAGTAAAGAAATGTAACTGTGGCTCATAATTAGCTAATATTTCTGTTGTTTTACCTGAATTATATAATAAATTTCTTACAACAGCATATTGATAACATTCATTATATTTAACACTAGAATCCATATATTTTTCTCTAGCATCTTTAGCACCCTGCATAAGTTTATCAATATTGATTCCACAAGTAGCTATAGGAAGTAATCCCACAGCAGTCAAAACAGAATATCTACCGCCAATATTATCAGGAACTACAAAAGTTTCATACTTTTCATCTGTTGCAAGTTTCTTTAAAGCTCCTCTAGTTTTATCAGTTGTAACATAAATTCTTTTTCTAGCTTCTTCTACTCCATATTTAGTTTCTAAAGCTTCTCTAAGTATTCTAAAAGCAATAGCAGGCTCAGTAGTAGTACCAGATTTTGATATAACATTTATAGATATATCTTTACTTGCGATAAGGTCTAATAAATCATTTAAATAATTAGGACTTAAATTATTTCCCGCATATAAAATTTGAGGAGTCTTTCTATCTTCTGTCTTCATAGAATTATAAAAACAATTAGTTAATCCTTCAATAACAGCTCTAGCTCCTAAGTAAGAACCACCAATACCTATTACAATCAAAGCGTCTGAATCATTTTGGATTTTTGAAGCAGCTTTCTTTATTCTTTCAAACTCTTCCTTATCATAATTGTTTGGTAAGTTTATCCATCCTCTAAAATCATTTTCATTATCTGAATCTTCATGTAATTTTTCATGAATTTCTTTTATCTTATTATCAAATTCAAAAATCATTCTATCATTTATACTAGAATTCCTATAGTCAAACTTAACCATTATTCCTCCTATTTAAAAATTTAAATTATTGCTCTACAATTCTTATTCCATAAAACATTATATCTTTACTTTTACTTGATAAAATAGTGATTCCATTTGTAGATAAATCAGAACCTGTTAAACTGTATATAACATAAGGTTCTAGGTCTGTTCCATTTTTATACATACCTTTTACAGTAGTACTACCATTTAATACCAATTCCGAACCAGTTTCATCAGTACCTGCAGTGACATATAAATACAAATTATATGTCTTGGAATCATCTATATTACATTTTATAACGTTTTCTGATGACTTCGATAATTTATAATACGTTGATGATACTTCAGTTCCATCTTTAAATGTCGTAGAAACACTAGCTGAACTTGTGGAATCAACTGGAAAAGAACTTATAAACTCTGGCTTAGTAGAATCTTCTGCTACAACCCACTTATATTCTGTCTTATTAGTGTTACTATTATCATCCACAATTTTAGCTTCTCCTGATTCTGAAATTAAAATTTCTACACCTCCTATAGTTGTTGTAAAATTACTTCCACTTTCAGTCACAATTATTTGGTCGCCATATTCACTACCAAATTCATTATTAAGATATTTTTCTATTGTGTTATTATCAAACTTTTCTGCCCCTCTTGAAACTCTCATTGTTAATGTAGTCATTTGCAACTGTACTCTTTCTAATATATCAGCTTTTTCTGTCTCATCCTTAGCATATTTGGTTTCCGTTATAATTCCTTCATCTCCTATGGCCATCCTTATACTTATCCCTGCTAATATCAATAAAACAACTATCGTTACTATCAAAGCAACTAAAGTTATACCTTTTTCTTTTACAATTCTTTTCATTTGTTTATCTCCTATCTCTTTTCATATATTTTATATATAATAATTTAAAGTGTCAATATTTTTCAATCCTATAAAATATTAATTTTAACACTTATCTACTTATTCCACTAAACTTGGATATTTAAATTCTGTCCCATTTACTGAAATTACACCTTCAGAAAAATGATTATCATTAAAATCAGATTTTCTACAAAAATACTTATATCTAGACTCTTCAGATAAAGTTCCTGAACCAATTAAAATAGGATCATCCCAAGTAACATCTACCGCATACCACTCCTCATTTATAAGTACATAATTCCACATATGCTTTTCCCTCGTTCCTTCAGAATTCACAGCATCGCCAATCACAAGAATACATGGAATTTCTAAATCATCTAATAAATATTTAAAAGCCTTTGCATAACCTTCACAAACAACATTTCCATCTAAAAAAGCACCAATAATATTATCATTATTTTGTCTATTATATGTCTCATCATACTGCAGATTATCTATCAAATAATTATGTATCTGTAATATCTTCTGATAATTTGTTCCAGATATATTATTTAATATTTCCGATTTTCTTTCATCTATACTTTTCATAATATAATTTAAACTTTGCTCATTTTCAATTCCATCAATATAATAATTTAAATAATCATCACTTTTTTCAATATAAACACTATATGAATTGACATTATTTCTAGTAGTAATTTCTATTTTCATATACATTTTTGTGAAATCTATATAGAATAAACCTAATCTATCATATCTAATACAATCAATAGCATTTCTATATGAAGCTTTTAAAACTTCTTCACCATTATTATTTAATAAAGAATTAAATTCATTACTAAAATTAATAGTATAATCTCCTGATTTCAGATTCTCAGAATTATCCACTATTTTATCGTATATCAATTTTCCATAATCATCTAATTGATTATAAAAATAATTATTTTCTGTATATGTTGAAATATTTAAATTATCATCTTCTAAAATTAAATCATTTTGAATATAATCATCTATTTCATTATCATCTACTTGTTTTTTGAAAGACTGTAGATTAATCCCATTTATTACAACATCTTCAGCATCTATTCCTAAATAATATAATATTAACAATAAAACAAGAAAAATCATTAAAAATATTATCAAAAATTCAAATATAAAATTAATAATCTTTCCATCTTTTTTTTCAAACATAACTATTCCTTTGCTATAATGTTACAGTATTATTTTGTATTTTTATTTTATATATTACTTTATACATTAAATCTAAATAGCACTATATCCCCATCCTGCATAATATAATCTTTTCCCTCTAATCTAATTAAACCTTTTTCTCTAGCACTTACCATAGAACCAGTCTTCATTAAATCATCATAAGAAACAACCTCAGCTCTAATAAAACCTCTCTCAATATCAGAATGAATTTTTCCAGCAGCTTGAGGAGCCTTAGTTCCGATTTTTATTGTCCAAGCTCTAACTTCTGGTTCACCTGCTGTTAAAAATGACATAAGACCTAATAATTTATAACTTGCTTTAATTACTTTATCTAAACCAGATTCTTCTAATCCTAACTCTTTTAGCATTTCATCTTTATCTTGCTTTTCTAAAGTACTTAATTCTTCTTCTAATTTCACGCATAAAGGTATCACCTCGGCATTTTCAGTTTTAGCATACTCTTTAACTTGATTTATATATTCATTATTTTCAGTATTGTCTAACTCTTTTTCAGAAATATTAGCTATATATAAAATTGGTTTTAAAGTAAGTAAAAATGACTCTTTTAGCATTTCTCTTTCTTCATCTGTAAAGTCCATGGTTCTAGCAGATTTTCCTTCTTCTAAAGTATTTTTTACCCTTTCTAGAAGATCTATTTCTACTTGAACCTTTTTATCTGCCTTTAGCTGTTTTTTTGCTCTTTCTAGCCTTTTCTCTACAGTTTCAATATCAGCAAATATCAATTCTAAGTTAATTGTTTCTATATCTCTAATAGGATTAATATTTCCATCAACATGAACAATATTAGTATCTTCAAAACATCTTACCACTTCTACTATACTATCTACTTCTCTAATATGTGACAAAAACTTATTTCCTAATCCTTCACCTTTACTTGCACCTTTTACTAAACCAGCAATATCGACGAATTCAATAACAGCTGGTGTAACCTTCTCAGGATTATATATTTTAGCTAAACTATCTAACCTCTCATCTGGTACAGCAACAACACCTACATTTGGTTCTATTGTACAGAAAGGATAATTTGCACATTCTGCACCTGCATTTGTTATACTATTAAACATTGTACTTTTTCCTACATTAGGAAGACCTACTATTCCTATTTTCATTTTAACTCTCCTATTCTTATTACTATTTAGAATTATATTACAACTTTTCTATAATATCAACAGTTTTATTCTGTTAAATTTTGGTCTTTTTTATTAGATATTCATTTCCTAATGAAAATGCACTATTTAAACTTCTATATTTACGAATCGCAGAATTATATAAAAAATTGAAAGATAGACCTATTTCAAATTGGTCTATGGTACGAAATCAGATAGCTATGAGTCCTGAAATGCAAGCTAGAATAACAAAATACGAATATTAATAAACTTTTATTTGCATTACATAATTATGTAAAGTTAAATAACATATTATTTAACTTTTATTAAATGAACCAAAAAACTATTAATTAACGTAATTTTTTATACGAATTTATCATATTTAGAACGTAATTCTTTTTCTATTGGTATTTCTCTTTTAACTGTACATATCATA
>CAYOBB010000066.1:0-5336 GCA_964402195.1 uncultured Clostridium sp.
TTTGTATACTTTTTGTTTTTTGGGAAAATAATAAAATTAAAAGTAAATGTTATAAAATTACATTGGAGGTAATATGAAAAAACAAATTAATACAAAACAAGAATATAGAGACTATGTTGATAAAAAGTCTCCAAACTCACCAATTCTAAAAAATTGTTTTAATGCATTTTGGGTTGGAGGATTAATATGCTCGATAGGACAAATTATATTTAGTATATGTAAATCACGCGGATTCGATACTACAACTTCAAATTCAGTAGTATCTATTATTTTAATTTTCATTAGTGCATTTCTAACATCTATTAACTGGTTTAATAGAATAGGTAAATTTGCAGGTGCAGGTTCTTTAGTACCTATTACAGGATTTGCTAATTCTATAATTTCACCTTCTATTGAATATAAATCAGAAGGATATGTAATGGGTGTGGGAGCAAAAATGTTTACAGTAGCAGGTCCTGTTTTAGTATTTGGCTTATCAGCCTCTGTAATTGTAGGTATTATCTATCTAATATTTAATACTCAAGCAGTTATGCTTGTATAAAATCTATTGCAAATATTCGTATGCAGGTTTCCCATATCTGCCCGAAATAAACAAGAAAAAGACAAAACAGCGGGTCGACCAAGTCCGACCTCTACACCAAACAACAAATAAACACAATGCAAACGCGTAGGGGCGGGCCTCTAAGTCCGCCCAAACACAATATAAACACCGTAAGGGCAGACACCTCTGTCTACCCGCAACAAACAAAAAAATTTAAACAGGAGGTAACATGAAAAAAATAGGAAATCAAACTTTTAAATTAGCTAATCCGGTAACTATATTAGAAACAGCTTCTGTAGTAGGTTCAAAAGAAGCCTCAGGACCACTTGCTAAATATTTTGACCATTGCCTAGAAGACGAATTCTATGGAGAAAAAACATGGGAAAAAGCTGAAAGTAAAATTATAAAAGAAACTGTAAATACAGTTATATCTAAATCAAAAATACCAGCATCACAAATTGATGTATGCTTTGCTGGTGATTTATTAAATCAATGTATTTCGTCAAGTTTTGGACTTAGGGAATTAAATATTCCTTTCTTAGGAATATTTGGAGCATGTTCTACTTTTGTAGAAGGAATGTTACTTAGCTCTATTTTTATAGATGGTGACTTTGCTGAATATGCCCTTTGCGCTACATCAAGTCATTTCTGTAGTGCTGAAAAACAATTCCGTTTTCCATTAGAGCTAGGTAACCAAAGGCCACCAACATCACAATGGACAGTAACAGGAAGTGGTGCAGCAATTCTATCAAAAAATGGAACTGGACCATATATAACTCACGTAACACCTGGAAAAATTATTGATATGGGTATAAAAGATGCTAATAACATGGGAAGTGCTATGGCTCCAGCAGCAGTAGACACAATTATAACTCATTTAAAAGATACAGGTAGAAATCCTAGTTACTATGATTTAATCATAACTGGAGATTTAGGGCATATTGGAAAAGAAATCGTAATGGACTTAACTAAGGCAGAAGGTTTTAATTTAAAATCAAATTATGATGATTGTGGCGTTCTTATCTTTGATAAAGAAAAACAAGATACTCATGCAGGTCGGTTCTGGATGTGCATGTTGTGGTACAGTATTTTCAGGATATTTATATAACCAATTAAAACAAAAGAAATTAAAGAAAATTTTATTAGTTGCAACAGGTGCTCTTATGAACTCTACTTCTACGCAACAAGGAGAGTCAATCCCTGGAATAGCTCATGCCGTAAGTATTGAATTATAACGTTTCAAATTTGTAATATATCGTTAAATAAAAAAATTTATTGCAAACGTTGTAGGGGCAGGTTTCCATGCCTGATTGAAACAAAAAAAGGGAAAGACAAAACAGCGGGTCGGCCAGGAGACCGACCCCCTACAGAAAACAAAAAATTTATATAAAAAAAATAATTTAACACAATTTGCAAACATCGTAGGGGCGGGTCTCTAAGTCCGCCCAAAGACAAATGAATACATTGTAAACAATTTAAGCGTCATATATTCACCACGCCCATAAAAATATTAGGAGGTTATAAAATGGAATTTATACAAAATCTAGACTGGATGATGCTACTAAAAGCCTTTGTTATAGGCGGACTCCTATGTGTCATTGCACAAATTTTAATAGATAAAACAAAACTAACACCAGCACGTATCCTAGTTATCTATGTAACAACAGGTACTATATTAGGTGGTCTTGGAATATACCAATACTTAATCGATTTTGCTGGTTGTGGAGCTACAGTTCCACTTACTGGATTTGGAAATGCTTTAGCCAAAGGTGTAATTGAAGAAATCCCTAAATCAGGGTTGCTAGGAGTATTTACAGGTGGAATAAAAGCCGCAGCAGGTGGAATTACTGCAGCAATATTCTTTGGATATATTGCATCGCTTGTAGCCAAACCAAAAATGAAAAAGGAGTAGTAAAAAATTACTACTCCTTTTAAGTTTTACAGATACATGTTTAAAACATCTATATCAACGTCCTTCACTACCTTTACTATATCCTCATATTTCATGTCTCCAAATACTTCTATATATTTGTGGACAGAAACATCTTGCATTAATAGATATCGTAAGCTCTCTTTAAACCAATCCTGCTTATATAAAGGTTTAAAGCCATATACGTTTTTGTTACCACGTGAATTGTGATCTGGTATACCTACAGCGCACTTTGCATCCTTTCTCTTATACTCCAAAACTGCAATGAGTTTTATAATCTCCTCACTTGGATTATCTAAAAAAAGGATATCCTTATCGTAGATATAAATATCAGCCTCCTCTACAAAAACTTTAAAACCACTATCTGTTCTTTTGATTAAAATTTCATCGCTAAACAAAGCAACTACCTCCTTAAAATTTGTTTACATAAATTATTTTATCATATTATACCAAATTTGTAAACTTTTTTCATAATATAATGGATTTTTTATTAATTTAATGCTATATTAATAATATATTAACGAAAGGAGCTGATATATATGTCAGAATTGCAAAAGCAAATCATTAGTATGCTAGTTGTATTCGATAATGACACTCTTTTATCCGTGAAACCATTACTTGAAAAATTATTGGATAATGAAATATTAAAACTTGACCCAAATGCAAATATCAAAGAAATGGATATTTACGATAAAATCGATACATTAAAAGCTATACAGATTTTAACTAACAAAGAGAAAACAATTTCTTATGAAGAAGCAATAAAGCAACTAGGATTAGGTGGTGATATAATATGAATTATCACTTAGAATTTAAATCAGATGCTATAAAATTTTTACATAAGCAAACTAAAAATCAACAAATCAGAATAATTAATGCAATTAACCACCTTCCTAATGGAGATATCAAAAAAATGATAGGTCTAAATGGAAAAAAATTATATCGATTACGAATACGGTAATTTCCGAGTCATTTATTCTATTGATGATACAATTAAAACTATTATCATTACTTTAATTAACAATCGTGGAGACGTTTACAAAAAAATTTAATTTTCAAGAATTATTTACTTCTTTTTTAATAATATCCCAATAACCTAAAATAAACTTATTTTTAATTTAATCTATATTACCTTGAAATAATAATAAACTAAACTCAATAGTCCTCGCCTGTTGTTCATGTATGAAAAATTTATAAAATAATTTTTTTATACATCAGTTACCTGTAACATTTAATCCAATATTTCCTATTAGATTAAAAGGGAAAGCGGAGGATTAAACTCCTCCGCTAATTTGACTAGATTTTTAGTGATACAGAAGTATGATATTATTCATAATCTTCTATATCAATTTTTTTATTATTATCATAAACATAGTCTACTATGTATGATGATGTTTTCATGCGGTCTATATCTGAATCCACTTTTTTAGCTTCATCATAATCTTTTCCGCATTTCAGCTGATACATATTGCCATTTTCTGTAAGAATATATAAATATCCATCTTCAGAAAATGCAATAGTCTCAATATCGTCAATATCGTGGCCATCACATTCGACAGTATCTCCGTCATACTCTACAGTATCTCCATCATACGTGTAAACGTATTTTTTTGATGAAGATTTATAGAAAGTATACTTCTTTGATGACTTCCTAACATAAGGATAATCATCATCGTCGTCATCATCATCGTCAATTAAATCCTCGATGTCATCAGCGTCAAGTTTCTCTCCGTCAGCCTTTATATAGTCTAACATACCATTTGACTGATATGTGACCTTTTCAACGTCATCAAGAATTTGATCGCCCTCGGACTTACGTCCAAGTTCAACGGCATAAGCCTCATCGCCGATAAAGTATATTATATACTCATCTGTAAACGCAATTGCGTCTACATCATCGGAGATTTCCGTATTTTTGTAGGTAAGAATATCTCTGGATAACTTATATTCATATGTTTTTCCATCTACTGTAACCTTATAATAGTTACCGTCTTTAACAACCTTATCGTTATAACCATTATAATTATAACCAGAAGCATTTTGTCCCTGACTATAACCAACAGAATAACCAGCTGTATAACCATTTGCATAATTATAATCACTACTATAAGTAGTGGAATTATAGCTATTGCTATTTACTCCATCACTATAGCCTTTATTATAACCTGCATTATAACCTTGGCTATAAGTATTGTTAGTAGTATTATAATTATAACTTGTACTACCATTTGTAGCACTATTTCCTGTAGAACTTGATGAAATACTATTTAGAACTTGTCCTGAATAGATTCCTTTTGATACGTTCTCTACGCGATTTGCAGGAGTTCTCCAAAGAATTCCTGCTGTGTCAACCCACAGAATAATTAATTCATTATTCTGTTGATCATATGCAATACAGTAGTAATCAGGGCCTTTGCAACTTGTTGTTATCAACAAGTTGTTTGTAGCATTATATATATTGCTACCGCGACCTAAGACTCTAAGAGCAAGTGAACCATTATTATAAGTCACATCCAAGACTCTTTGCCCTGAATCATTCTGATATACAGGTTGCTGCTGGTAAAGGTTTTCCGCTTCAACACTTATTAATAATGATATCGTCATTATTAATAATATTATGCTCATTGATATTGTCTTCTTCATATGTCATTCCTCCTTAATTTTAAAACCGAAGACAACAGTTACTTTTACTTATCTAGTCAAAATCCTCCCTTCTTGAAAATAAAATTTTCATACATATATTATAACATAATTTTACATAACTATCAAGAAAAAACTGGCAAAAGTCAGTCTAGCAGTTACTAGCTAGTGGCTTTTTAATATAAAAAGCTTCTAAAACCTACCACATGCCTTGTAGGGGCGAAC
>CAYOBB010000067.1:0-3419 GCA_964402195.1 uncultured Clostridium sp.
AGTAAATTAGAACTTTTAAAAACTAATTATGAATATATACAGCCTGTTATTACTAAATTAGAAGAGGCTAACTGTAAGATTTGGAAAGAAAATAATAGAATTTTAATTGAGGCTCCTAAGAAATTAAAGCCTGTAGATGTAAAGACTATGCCTTACCCTGGATTTCCAACAGATATGCAATCCATTTTTCTTGGAATGTTGACTATTTCTAAAGGAACGTCAATTATTATAGAAAATATTTTTGAAAATAGATTTAAATGTGTCCCTGAATTAAATAGAATGGGAGCTAAAATTTCAGTTGAAGGAAAAACTGCTATTATTAAGGGAGTAAGAAAACTTTCTGGTTCTAATGTTAAGGCAGCTGATTTAAGAGGAGGAGTATCATTAGTTTTGGCAGGTTTAGTGGCTCATGGTATTACTAATATAGAAAACATTGAATATATAAAAAGGGGATATGAAAATTTAGAAGGGAAACTTTTAAAAATAGGTGCTAATATAAGAGAGGAGAGGTGACTAAAGGAAAGTGAAACAAAAGAAAAAGAAGCCTGTAAAAGCTAATAATAACAATAAATTTAATTTTGATAATGAAGTTATAATTGGAATATCATCATCTAGTAGAAATAATAAAAATGTAAAAAAAGTTACTTCTTCACCAAAAATTAAAAAGGTAGTAAAAAGTAATAAAGATAAAAAAAGTAAGAAGTACAAAAAAGTAATGAAAATTTTAACATTTATAATATTAATGATTGGATTTGTTTGTTTTTTATCTTTATCTCCAATCTTTAATTTAGAAGAGATTATAGTTGAAGGAAATAGTAAGGTGACTGCTGATGAAATAACTAGCTTATCAGAGATAAATTTGTATGAAAATATTTTTTTAATAAATAAAAAAGAGATTAAAGAAAAAATAGGGAAAAATTCTTATATTGACAAAATAGAAATAAATAGAGTTTTTCCTAATAAAATAAAGATTACCGTAGAAGAGAGAACGCCAGAATTCCTAATAGAGTTTACTGAAGGAAAATACATATATTTAAGTAGAAATGGATATATATTAGAAGCTTCGAATGAAAAGCTTAGCTTACCTATACTGCAAGGTACTTCTACTAATCTTGAAGAAATGATAAAAAACCAGAATAATACTAATCGTTTAAATAATGAGGATTTAGAAAAGTTAAATGTTGTTTTAAAAATATTGAATGTATCACAAAATTATGAAATAGATAATTTAATTACGAAGATAGATATATCAGATTCTAAAAACTATAAATTAATATTAGAAACAGAAGGAAAAGTAGCTTTTTTAGGAGATTGTAGTGATTTAAATACACGTATTTTATGGTTGAAAGAGATTATAATTTCTGAAAAAGGAAATGAAGGAGAAATTTTTGTAGATGGTAATTTAGGTGAGGATGCACCATTTTTTAGAGAATCTATATAAGGAGAGATTAAAATGCAAAAAAAACAATACATAATTATAGGAATAATATGTTTTTTAATAACAGTTGGAATTTGTGTTCAAGTAAAAACTGTTTCTACATGGGATACAAGTACTGCTGTTCAATCTATCACTGAAAACAAATTAAGAGATAGTGTTTTGAAAGCTAAAGAAAAGTATGAAAATGCATATAAACAGTTGGAACAATCACTTACAGAATTAGAAGAACTTAGAAAAGTTGCAGCGTCAGATAGTCAGACTGCTGGAGAGATTGAGACTCAAATAAATGAAGCAAATAAATTATTAGGACTGACAGAAATAAGTGGTAAAGGAATTATAATCACACTTGATGATGCGAATTCAGTCGATGTAATAGGAAGTGCAAGTGATTATATTGTACATGATTTAGATTTAGTTGAAGTTGTAAATGAACTTTTTAATGCGGGAGCAGAAGCAATATCAATTAATAATCAAAGAATAGTATCTACTACATCTATTAGTTGTTCAGGAAATATCATAAAGGTTAACGATGAAAAACTTGGAGTGCCTTTTGAGATAAAGGCAATTGGACTGCCAGAAAAATTAGATGGTGCTCTTTCAAGACCTGGCGGATATTTAGAATTGATGTCTGATGATGGTGTACAAGTTTCTGTTAAAAAATCAGATAGTATTACTATACCTAAATATGAGGGTGTATATAGGTATGATTATTTGCAAATTGCAGAATAGAGGTGATAGATTTGAAAGGAAAAGTAGTGATGGCTATTACTATAGGATTTATATGTGTATTATTAGTAAGTGTAATGTTTGTTCAATTCAAGTCTGTTGATGTGATTGAAAGTTCGGGAGTAGGTGTTATGATGGAAAGCGAGCTAAAAGCAGAACTTTCTTCTTGGAATGAAAAATATGCGGAAGTCATAGAAAGTTTAGAAGAAAATCAAAAAACAATTGAAGAATATAAATCACAAACACAAACTGAACAAGGTGCTTTAGATTTATTAAATCAAGATTTACAAAAAGCTAATATGGGTTTAGGATATACTAATGTAAAAGGTCAAGGAATTGTTATTACTCTTTCAGATGGAGATAATAGGATAGGATATGGTGATTTATTATATCTAATAAATGAATTAAAATATGCGGGAGCAGAAGCTATTTCTATAAATGATGAGAGAATAGTTACAACTTCAGATATTGTTGATATACAAGAGAGATTTATTTTAGTAAATACTCAGAGAGTTATGTCTCCATATGTTGTAAAAGCTATTGGGGATAGTAAATATTTAGAAAGTGCTATTAATATTAAAAGTGGAATTAAAGATGAATTAGAGGCTGAAGGAAAAAATATATCATATGAATTGTCTGACGAGGTACTTATAAATAAATATAATGGTGTTTTAGAAATTAATTATGGAGAGTAATATAGAGCAACCATTTCGATTTGATATGTAATATATTATTTTTTGTACCTTGTGGTCGCAACCTTTTAATTAGAATATTAGTAGGTTGCTCCAATCGCACTCAGCCTATGGCTTCATTTGGTCGCTTACGCGGTACTTATAAAATAATATATTACATATTAAATTGATAGTGTTATCTATTTTATTGGAAGAAAATGAATAGAAAGGAATGAAATAAAAATGATTTTTGTTACAATTATATTAGGGTGTTTATTAGGAGTTGCAGTTGGTATTAATTTGCCTACTATATCTTATTCATATTCTGGATATTTAGCAATTGCAATTATTGCTGCTTTAGATTCAGTATTTGGGGGAATAAATTCTGTACTAAATAAAAATTTTGATATAAAAATCTTTGTATCTGGTTTTTTTGGAAATGCAATTTTAGCAATGCTTTTAACATATTTAGGTGAGAGATTAGATGTAGATATATATTTAGCTGCTGTCATTGTTTTTGTTGGTAGAATGTTTGTAAATTTATCTATTATAAGAAGATATTACATAGATAAATGGAGTAAAAA
>CAYOBB010000067.1:3519-5272 GCA_964402195.1 uncultured Clostridium sp.
AAAAATATAATATTCTTAGTGCAAATGAAATAAAGTATAGATGGAGGAATAAACTTGGCAATAGGTGATATAATTGTAGGTATCGATATTGGAACATCTAAAGTTAGTGCAGTTGTAGGTGAAGTTAATAATTTTAACCAAATCGAAATTATATGCAATACTTGTAGTAAATGCCAAGGTATTAGTAAAGGGAAAATTATTGATGAAGAAGCTATTTCCCTAGCAATTGAAAAAACAATTAAAGAAGCAGAAGAAATTGCAAATTTTAAAATTAATTCAGCTTATATTACTATACCTGGTAAGTATGTTACAATTGTACAGAACAGTATCGTAAAAGACGCAAAAGATAAATATGCTGGAATATCGCAAAAAGATGTTGCATCATCTATTATACAAATACGTGATATTGAAATTCCGGAAGATAAAGTTTTAATTGATATAGTACCTAACCAATTTATATTGGAAGATGGAAAAGTAGTCGAAGACCCTGTTGGAAAATTTAGTGCAAGTTTTACTTTAACTGCACAAATTATATTAGCAGAGAAAGAATACATAAAAAAAATCACATCAATATTTAGAAAAGCAGGAATAGATATTGATGGAATAGTTCCAATTACACTTGCAGAAAGAAATTTAGTATTAGATGCTAATGAGTTAAATGACAATGTTCTTTTATTAGATATTGGGGCAGGGAATACAGATATAGGTATTTTTTATGGTTCTACTTTTGTATATACAAATACAATTTCATTAGGTGGAGATAATATTACAAGCGATATTGCTTATGTTCTGAATGTTTCTAGGGAAGAGGCTGATAAATTAAAAAGACAATATGGGCTAGCATTAAAATCATTTATTGATAATGATAATAATATTATTTTAAATACTTATAATGGAGGAGATAGTAAAAATAAAACTATAAAAAGTTCAGAGTTAATTGAGATTATCGAAGCTAGAGTAGAAGAAATCTTTTCAATTGTAAATAGAGATATTACAAATCAAGGATTAAAAGCTAATATAAATAATGTTATTTTAACTGGCGATGGAATTGTTAATATAAATAAAAGTGATATGGCAGGAAAGATTATTTTGAATATTCCTGTAAAAGTATCTACAGCGAGGCTTATAACTACAATTAAACCAACATATAGGACAAGTTATGCCTTAGTTAGATATATTGCATCAAGAACTTTTACAAAAACGGTATCAAGTAGTATTGATACAAAACCAGATAAGTCAATTTTTAAAGTTGTAATAGAGAAGATAAGAGATTTTTTCTATTCATAAAAAATGTTTTTAATTTTAATATATAGATATAATATAGAAGGAGGAATCACCGTATGATTATGGAAAACGATGATATGAATTATATGGCAGATGGAACAGCTACTATAAAGGTAATTGGTGTAGGAGGGGCTGGAAATAATGCTGTAAACAGAATGATAGAAGCAGAAATAAAAAATGTAGAATTTATAGCTGTTAATACAGATAGACAAGCTCTTCAATTATCTAAGGCATCAACAAAAATACAAATAGGGGAAAAATTAACTAAAGGTTTAGGAGCTGGTGCTAATCCTGATATAGGAGCTCAAGCAGCAGAAGAAAGCAAATCAGAAATAGCAGAGGCTTTAAGAGGAGCAGATATGGTTTTTGTAACATCTGGAATGGGTGGAGGAACAGGAACTGGAGCAGCTCCTATAGTAGCAGCTACTGCTAAGGAAATGGGAATATTAACAATTGGTGTTGTAACAAA
>CAYOBB010000068.1:0-5059 GCA_964402195.1 uncultured Clostridium sp.
TTTGCTAATATTGCTCACGGATGTAATAGTATTATTTCAACTAAAATGGCTTTAAAACTTTCAGATTATGTCATAACAGAAGCTGGTTTTGGCGCTGATTTAGGAGCAGAGAAATTTTTAGATATAAAATGTAGAAAAGGAAATTTAAAGCCAGATGCAGTAGTGTGTGTTGCAACAATAAAAGCATTAAAATATCATGGGGGACAACCTATTTCAGAAATAATAGAGGAGAGTTTATCAGCTTTAGAAAAGGGAATGAATAATTTATTAAAACATATTGAGAATTTGAAAAAATTTGGTTTAAATGTTATTGTTGCCTTAAATAAGTTTTCAAGTGATACAGAAAACGAAATAAATCTATTAAAAGAGAAATTAGATGAAAGAAAAATAGAAGTTAGTATAGTAGAATCTTGGGAATACGGTGGAAATGGGTCAATAGATTTAGCAAAAAAAGTAATAGAATTAACTAATAAAGAAACAGATTTTAAATACATATACGATATTGAAGATACAATAGAAGACAAAATAAAAAAAGTAGCTAAAAATATATATGGAGCTGAAGATGTAGAATTTTCAGAAGAAGCTAAAACACAAATCTATACTATAAATAAAATGGGGAAATCTAGCTATCCTGTATGTATTGCCAAAACACAATATTCATTTTCAGATGACCCTAAAAATTTAGAATGCAAAGAACCATTTAAAATTCATGTAAAAGATATAATATTAAAAAATGGAGCAGAGTTTATAGTAGTAATTACAGGAAAGATATTTACAATGCCAGGACTTCCAAAAGTTCCTGCAGCAGAAAATATTGATATAGATGAAAAAGGAGATGTTGTAGGAATATTTTAATTATATAACTTTCAAGAAATTTGAATAAAAAACCTCTATTAGGAAAAAATACTAAAAAAGTATTTTATAATGGAGGTTTTTTTCATTGAAAAATAAAACAAAAATAAAAAAAATATCACTTGTAATATTATTATGCAGTTTAATTTCTGTATTTATATTTATTACAATAAACAAATATAACGAAGTTGAAGCTTTATCAAAATACGGCTCTAGAGGAAGTGAAGTAACAAAGATACAGCAAAAACTAAAAAGATGGGGATATTATACAGGTAGTATTGATGGAATTTATGGAAGTCAGACTGTAGCTGCTGTTAAAAAATTTCAACAAAAAAATGGATTAGTTGTAGATGGAATAGCAGGAACTAAAACATTAGCTGCAATGGGAATTACATCTTCATCAAGCAGTTCAAACAGTAATTCAGGAAATAGTAATGATGTAAATTTATTAAGTCATGTTATATATGCAGAAGCTAGAGGAGAACCATATACAGGACAAGTTGCTATAGCGGCAGTGGTTCTAAATAGAGTCGCAAGTTCATCTTTCCCCAATACTGTTGCGGGAGTTGTTTATCAATCAGGAGCATTTGATGCAGTAAGTGATGGTCAAATAAATTTAACACCAGATTCTACAGCAACAAAAGCAGCACAAGATGCTGTAAACGGTTGGGATCCAACATATGGCTGTATATATTATTTTAATCCAGCAACAGCAACAAGTAAATGGATTTGGTCAAGACCACAAGTAGTAACAATAGGAAAGCATATTTTCTGTAAATAAACATTTCTTATCAAAATACCTAATAAATTGTAAATTAGATAAAATAGAACTATAGAGAAATTGTAGGGGAGGACATATTCTCCCCTAACTTCAAAGAAATTACTAAATTAGTGTTTTAGACAGCTTTTTTGTAGAATGGGAGAACAAGTTCGCCCCTATAATGCTTAAAACAAATTAACAACCCCAATTAAAATTAATAAGACTCCAGAGAGAATACTACATATTTTAGGCGAGAAATTAGTTATTGTAACAATTTTCTTTCCTGTAAAAGCTCCAACAGATAAAAAAAGTAATTGGAAAAAGCCGAACTAGAAAAGAAAATAAAAATATATTCATACCTATAAAGTAACTTTCAATACCAATTCCAATTAGATCAATAGATAAGCTTATTCCTAAGAAAAGAGCTTCTTTTGTATCAATTTTATTTGAGTGATCAAAATCCGAAAAGCTAGAATCACTAGATATTATAGCTCCGAATAGTATCCAACCTCCAATAATAAATAATATAAAAGAACTAATAAAATCTATAATAAATTCGGGAATAAAAATATATAATACTTTTCCAAGCATGTTGGATAAGCACGAAAACATAATAGCAATAATAAATAAAATCAATTTAGCTGATATTGATATTTTGGTATTTTTAACTCCATATGTAATACCAATACCAAAAGAGTCTATACTAACAGATAAGCTTAAAATAAAATAATTTAATAACATAAATATAAGCACCCCTTTATATACAGAATATGAATAAAAAGTGGAAGAAGTTACGAAATTTAGAAAAAAATGTAGAAAAGTAATAAAAAAGTAAACAAAATGTAATAAACAAAAAAAGAAATTTATGATATTATAAATTAAAAGGAGTGTATAGTATGAAAGTTGAATATAGAAAAGCACTGACAGAAGTAGAGAAAATATTAGAAAATACAGATAAAGAATTAGTAGATAAAATTCCTAAAGACTTTATGGAATTTATAAAAGCAAATAAAGCTGTAGATTATAATTTTGAAGTTAATAAAGAAAAGGGATTATTAGAACAAGAAATATCTGATAAAACAAAAGCTCTCTTATCATTAATATATAGAGACTATTTTTGTGATAAAGAAGAAAGAGAAAAATTGATTAAGAAGGAAAGAGAAGAAGAAAAAATTGCAGAAGAAGAAAAAAGAAAAAAATATAATCCAGATAATATATTCCAAAAAGAAGAAAATAAAATAGATAAACAAGAAGAGATAAAAGAAAAGCAACCGATGGAGTTAGTAAAATATGAAGAATTGAAATGGTATCAAAAAATATATCAAAAAATACTTAAAATATTTAAAATAAAATAAAAATATATTGCAAATTAAGTGGGCACGTTACAACGTGCCTGCTTAATTTAATATAATAGGGAAGTATTGTATGAAAGCGTACGCACCAAGGTGTACACAAATTCACGGAAACGCAAAGGAAAAAATTAAAGTTTTGTAAATTTTAAGCATTTCCGATTTGTAACAAAATCGAAAAGTTATACAAAAAAATTAGCAATTGGTATTGACAATTGCTAATTTTGGGTATAATATATTTATGCGTTAGCAAAAGATATTAAAAAATGCTAACATAAGAGGTGAAAAAATGCCTAAAGATTTAGATGATAGAAAAAAGAAAATTTTGCAAGCAATTGTGGAAGAGTATATTGATACAGCTCAGCCAGTAAGTTCAGGAAGTTTAGTAAAAAACTATGATTTAAATTGCAGTAGTGCAACAATTAGAAACGAAATGGCAGAATTAGAAGAGATTGGTTTTTTAGATAAACCTCATACGTCAGCAGGTAGAGTTCCATCTCAAAGCGGATATAGATATTATATAGATGAATTATTAAGAGATGACAATTTAACTACAAAAGAAATGAACTATATAAAACAGAAATTAGAAACTAAGGTAAATGAATTAGAAGATTTAACTAAAATTGCTACAAGTACTATTTCAGAACTTACTCATTATACAACAATAGCTGTAGGTCCTAAAATTGAGAAACATACAATAATTGATATAAAATTTGTTCTATTAGGTAGCAGAGTAATGATGGCAATAATACTTACAGATTCAGGAATAATAAGAGAAGCGATTATAAAATTTGATGAAGATGTAACAGAAGAACAAATTAAAAATTTAAATTATATATTTTCTAATAAATTAGTTGGAAAACCATTAGAAAAACTAGAAGGTTCATTAGAAGAATATATTGTTTCTGAAATGGAGACAGGAATTAATGTAATAAAAAAAATAATTTATGAAATAAATAAATTATTAGAAGATGATAATAAAATGATTTTAGAAGGTACAAACAAAAACTTTGATTTGCCAGAATTTAAAAAAGCAGATTTAGCTAGAGATTTCATGAACGTATTAGATGCAAAAGATTTAGTAGCGGATGTATTAAATACAGGAATAGCTGAAGATATTAACGTATATATAGGTGAAGAATTAAATGACGAAAAGTTAAAAAATTTTAGTATAGTAACATTCAACCATCTATTAGGAGATAAAGATATTGGAACAATAGGAATTATAGGACCAACTAGAATGGATTATTCAAAAGTAATTTCCGTTATGAAATATATTAGTAAGAAATTAAAAGAAGATTTCAATAATGAAAAATTTGAATAGAAAGGGGTAGTGACAAAGAAGTGGAAGAAGAGATAAAGAAAGAAGAAAAAGAAGAAGAAGTAAAAGAAGAAGTAAAAGAAGAAATAAAAAATGAAAATAATGTAGAAGAAATAGAAGAAAATCAAGGGCTTAAAGAAATGGAAGATAGATATAAAAGATTATTAGCAGAATTTGAAAATTTTAAAAAAAGAAATTTAAAAGAAAAAGAAGCTTTAAGAGATATGTTAGTATCAGATATTATGACAATGATTTTACCAGTAATAGATAATCTGGAAAAAGCATCAAATACTGAAACAGAAGATAAAGCATATCAAGAAGGAGTAAAAATGGTATTGAAACAATTAAAAGATGTTTTAATATCAAATGGAGTTAAAGAAATAGAAACTGTCGGAAAACCATTTGATCCAGAATTGCATGAAGCAGTAAGCCATGTACAAGATGAAAAAATGGGAAAAAATATAATAAAAGAAGAATTTAGAAAAGGGTATATTATAGGAAATAAAATTATAAGACATTCAATGGTAATAGTAGCCAATTAATTTGTTATCAATTTTTATAAACATAAATATAATACGAAAGATTAAAAATATAAAGAGAGGCAAAAGCCTAAAAAATAAGGAGGAATAAAAAAATGTCAAAAATTATAGGTATTGATTTAGGAACAACAAATTCATGTGTTGCAGTTATGGAAGGTGGAGAGGCAGTTGTAATTCCAAATCCAGAAGGAAATAGAACAACACCATCTGTAGTTGCATTCTCAAAAAATGGAGAAAG
>CAYOBB010000069.1:0-4897 GCA_964402195.1 uncultured Clostridium sp.
GTTACTGTATCTGGTGGAGAACCTCTCCTTCAAACAAAATTTGTAACATCTTTATTTAAAGAGTTAAAAGATATAGATATTCATACTGCTTTAGACACTTCTGGAAGTATTCCAATAAACGAAGATGTAAAAAAATTATTAAAATATACAGATTTAGTTTTGCTAGATATAAAACATATTGATAATAAAAAATGTATAGATTTGACTGGTAAATCTAATAAGGACAATTTAAATTTTGCTAAATACTTATCTAAAAATAAAATTCCTGTATGGATTCGTCAAGTATTAGTACCAACTATAACAGATAATAAAAATGATTTATTAAAGTTAAAGAATTTTATTAGTTCTCTTGATAATGTAGAAAAAGTAGAAATCCTTCCATATCATGATATAGGAAAATTTAAATGGGCAGATTTAGGATTCGAATATCCATTACAAAATATTCCTCCTGCAAGTGATGAAGATATAAAAATAGCAAAAGAAATTCTTAAAATTTGATTTTGTTATGAAAATATGTTATAATACGTTTATGTAAATATTGTTGTGAGCATTTAGCTCATTAGTGCCCACTTGGGCAGGAGGTACATTATGATGTGTTACAATTATGAAAATTTAAGCGACATGGCCAGTAAGAGGAGCTGTTCTTTCGAACATGGAATTTCATGTTTACAACAAGGAAATTTTACAACTTCCTTACCTGATGCAAAGAAAAGGTTTGGAAATAACGGTTATATAGGCGTTTATCCTGGATATGCTGGTCGGATGGATTCCTCAGGGTACACTTTTTGGGCATTAGCTAAAAAGTTACTCACTGACGAAGATGGAAAGATGCCAGTTTTTTATCTTCCTATTCAAAAATAAGAAAAAAGGCTACCTTTTGGTAGCTTTTTTTCTTACATCCCTGTCTTAGGTAATTTAGTAATTTGTTGACTTGAGTTTTGCATAGCTTTTACTGATTTTACTGAAGTTTCTTTTTCTATTGTAGTTTCTTTAGAATTGTTTATAATTAATGTTACTTCTTCATTTAATTTTACTGTAAAATCTATCTTGCCTTCGTATTTTCCGTATCCATCAGGCGCCTTTGTTTCTTCTATAAAGTAATTACCTGGAAGAATTCCTTCTATTATAGCTATTCCTTCTTCATTTACTTTTATTCCTTCATATATAATATTCATATTACTATCTAAAATATTAAATTCTGCTCCTGTTAATTTATTTTCTGTCTCTAGTTCTTGCTTTTTTATTATTAATTTACTCGTATTTTTATTATATTTCAAATCAAAGCTTCCATTTCCTAATTCATAAAAATCCGCAACTAGGGCATAATCCTGAGTAGTACTATCATTAGAATTTCCATATAATATAGGTTTAGTTGCAACTTCTCCATTTACAGATATAGATATATTTCCACTTTTTTCTAAACTTCTTACTGGTATTAATATTTTAAAATTTTCATTAGGACTAAATATATTTTTTTCTTCATTGTTAATATTTACTATCTTTGTTCCATCTAAAATATCTCCTGAAATTGTAATATCATAACTTTTTATTGTAGCTTCTGCTGATACAGAAAATTCTTTACTTATATAATTTGAATCTAAAGAATCAATATCCCATAAACTATTTTTTTCGTTTATTTGTATATTAGAACTTGGTTTTGTTTCTACTGAGTTTCTAGCATTACTTACTATTTTTTTCATTGCATTTAAGGTTCTATCTCCCTCATCTCCTATTGGACTATATTTTTTATAATTGTCCGCATCATTGTTATATAATACACAATAAACGGCTTGTTTCGTAGCAGTATATGCTTCATCTTCATTTACGACACCTAATTCTGTAAAACTTTTATATGGATATCCGTTTGTAATTACTCTCCAGACAAGTATATTAGATACTGCTTCTTCTACAGTAACACTATATCCTGGAAGAGTTCCTACTCCTGATAGTTCTCTATTTAAACAATATGCGGGATATTCGCCTACTCCATCTGTATAAAATACTTTTTCAACTATAATTGGAGCGTTTATACTAGTATCTATTAATAAACTTTGACATGTTCCTTTGGAATACAAATCTGCTTTATTAATTTTAAAGCTAGCGTTTACCATACTTATATTTATAAACATTATCACAATTATACTAATCATTATTATCTTTTTTATTGTTTTCATTTTTCTATCCTTTCTTTCATAATTTCTTAGCTACTATACATCTTCTGTATTCTGGTCTATTTTCGACACAAGTAATTAGTGTGATAATATTTTCATTTGTATTTTTCAATACTTCTACCTGAGTATCTTTTATAATCTTTACTTCTGAAACTTTATATATTTGTTTTATTTCTTTATAATAATAAATAACTTCATCATCTATTTTTAAATATTTTATATTTTCAAAATAATTTACTGGATAACCTCTATTATGAGCTGCTAAAGCTATATTTCCAGTTATATAACCTGTCATTTCAAAATGTCCTATAAATTTATTTAGAATTTCCTCACTTGTTCCATCTTCTATATTAGCTACCAAATTTATTTTCGGAATTTCTAATTTCCAAACTTTATTTTCTTTAATTTTCTCTTTTTTAGATATTACTCTATTTTCTTTGATTTCATATAAAATCTGTGAATTATATTTTCTTAAGCAAATAAAAGTCACGTTTTCAAACACTAATATAAAAATTATTATTATCATAAATATTTTATTTTTATTTACACCTACAAATACAATCACCTCTTAAAATATAATATTTTTTAACACTTTTTGGATTTAGTGTAATAATAAATTTGAATCTAATATAAAAACAGTATTGATAAAAATACTAAATAAACAATATGAATTTAAATTTTATTACACCTTTTGAGATATTATGACTATAAAAATATATTTTGAAAACTATTACACTAAATCAAAATCAGTGTTTAGTTTTTATGAGGTCAAACTTAATTGACGTCTCAGATTTAAAATCCTTTGAAAAAAATTGCAATTTCTATTTTTATATTAATACATTTTTTTCATTCTGTAAAGTTTTTTTCATCTGCAAATTTCGACACTTTTCGTAGTAGTAAGCACTTTTTCATAAATTATGTTTTTACTCTATCTTTTTATGGTTTTTTATGATATAATTTAAAATGAAATTTTAATGAAAGGTTGTATTCTTATGAAACTTGCTGAAGACAATTCTACTCTTGCAGAAAATAAACTTTTAGTATTATATATTTTAAATAAAATAGGAAAACCAATAAGCCAAAAAGCTTTACTTGAATTAATTGTTTCTATCACTGATTTAAATTATTTTTATTTTCAACAATTTTTACTTGATTTAATCGAAAATAATTATGTAATAGAATATGAAAAAGATAGTGAACTTCTATATAAAATAACTTTAGAAGGTAAACGAGCTATAGAGCTTACAGCTGATATGATTCCAGGAATATTAACTTTAAAAGTTGATAATAACTTAAAAGAAAATTTAGAAGAAATAGAAGATAAATTTTCAGTTTCGGCAGACTATATTCCTACTGATGAAAATCACTTTATAGTAAAGTGTAAAATCATAGAAAATAATAATACGATGTTTGAAATACAAACTTTCGCAGGTTCTAAAGAACAAGCTAAAGTAATCGTAGATAATTGGAATAATAATGCTGAAGAGATTTATCCTAAAATATTAGGTTTATTAACAGAATAAATTTATTTGCAATGAAGCAATATAAATCATATACGAGTAAAAAATAGGATATTCTATTTGTCAGAAATCATTTTATGAACATATTGTAAGGAACGAAAAGGAATATTGGAAAATTAAAGAATATATACAAAATAATCTAAAAAATTCGAAACAAGACCAATATTTTTAAGTAGTCTCTTCGTAGAAAGGGCGATTGATAATCGCCCTACATTTTATCAGGCAGACCTTTGAATAAATATTACAATTTTTTAAAATCAAGAGAGTATCGGAAAGTTTGTGTAAACTTTAAACTTTTTAGATATTAAACATAAATATAGAAAAATTTATTTATTTTAATATTTAAATTACTGCCAAAAACAAGGTGTAATATATTACACCTTAAGTCCACAGTGTTGCTACACTGCCATGCCTAGTAATTCATTTTCTGTCTTACCGCTTCATATAGTACAATTCCAGTTGCAACAGCGACATTTAAGCTTTCTGTTTTTCCTTTCATTGGAATTTTTATATTCTCGTCTGTTATTTCTAGAATTTTCTTTGATACTCCATTCGCTTCATTTCCAATTATAATTGCTGATTTTTTATAATCAACATCATAAATAGATTTAGATTTCTCAAGCGATGTAGCCATCACTTTTATTTTATGCTTTTTTAATTCTTTTATTGTTTCTATTAAATCTTCGCTCTCAATAACTCGTAGTCTGAAAATTGCTCCCATTGTAGATCGTACTACTTTAGGATTATATATATCTGAGGTTCCCTTTGACACTATAATTTGTTTTAAATTAATGCTATCAGCAGTTCTTAAAATAGTTCCCATATTTCCTGGATCTTGTATATTATCTAGTATTAAATATAAATCTTCTTTATAAGATATTTCATTTAAATTTGTATTTTTTTCTACTATAGCTATCATTCCTTGAGGATTTGTAACATCTGTAAGAGATAAAAATATCTTTTCAGAAACATATATGCATTCTCTTTTTGCAATTTCGTATTTAAAGTCACTATCTATATTTGATTCTATATCGCAGTCATCACAAATTATAATAGATTTAATATTTACATTTTCTTTTATTGCCTCTTTTATTAATTTGATTCCTTCTATTATATATTCGCCATATATATCTCGA
Source organism: uncultured Clostridium sp. (assembly GCA_964402195.1). GTDB lineage: Bacteria > Bacillota > Clostridia > TANB77 > CAG-508 > UMGS1994. Next base: position 4,828 of record CAYOBB010000069.1, read on the forward strand.
TATTTTTTTTCTTTTAATTTTTTTATATGTTTTATTTTTTCGTTATCTTTACTTGTTATTAACATATATT
>CAYOBB010000070.1:0-4871 GCA_964402195.1 uncultured Clostridium sp.
AGTATTTTTTTGAGATAGGTTTATGCATAAAACCTAAGCAAATATTATATTTACATGCGTGAAAAAGCAGAAGCCAGTTTTCTGACTTCTGCTAAAAATAATATTTGATACTAATAATATATCATATGAAAATTGCAATGTATACTGCAGTATTTTGCAAAGTTTTTGCATTTTTTTATGTTCACTGTTTTAAATATTCTTATTTTTTATATAGCTTTCTTTAAATTCACTTGCTAAAATATCCATCTCTATACTATCATAGTATTTTCCATTGATAAATTTACAATTTCTGCGTCTTCCATATTCTTTAAATCCACATTTCTTATAACATTTTAATGCTCTTTCATTAAAACTCATTAAATCAAGCTTTATATTATTCAAATTTAGATAATTAAATCCATAATCCAATACAAGTCTAATTGCTTCTGTTCCATATCCATTACTTCTATAATCTTTATCTCCTATAAAGATTCCTAATGTAGCTGTTCTATTAATAGGATCATAATTTTCTAGTCCTACTGTACCTATTAATTTGTCATTTTCTAGTGTTACTATAAAAAAATTATTATTTTTGTTTAAATTTTCTTCAAAATATTGCTTTTCGCCATCTAATGTTGTTATGTATGCGCTTCTTCCAATATAATCTGTTGTTTCAAAATCATTCAACCATTCTGTAAATTTTTCTATATCTTCATTATTTCGTGGAGATAAATATATTCTTTCTCCTATTAATTTTTTAAAATACTTCATAATCTATTCCTCCTTAATTTCCATCATATATGATATTCCTTTTACCTTCATTCCAAAATTCTCATATACTTTTATTGCTTTTTCATTTTCTGGATTTACAGTTAAATAAATATCTGTGCAATCATTTTTTATACCTAATGCTTTTGCAATTTCTAACATTTTTGTTCCAATTCCTTTTCCTCTATAGTTTTCATCTATGCACAATGTATCTACATCTAAAAGCTTTCTATATCTCATAAATGAATTATTTTTTTCTATAATATTTATTATTATATATCCTACTATTTTTTCTTCTATTTTAGCAACATATATACTTTTATCTTTTAACAATCTTTCTAACCTTTCCTTTGAGATTACTTCTTCTATGTCTAAAAACAAATCAGGTCGCCAATTAACGTGAAGTTTATGTACTTGTTTCGCCAATTCATTTATTTCCATTTGATTTTCCATTTTTGGAATCACTATATCAATATCCATATAATACATCTCTCCTTCTTGTATTTCAAAATACTTATCCTTTATTCATTTTTATAAATTTTCAATATCATATATATACTTTTCATTGTAGATTTTACATATAAAGCACCTAGTTCACAATCTACATCTTCATATTCTATTGAAAACTTATTACTATCTATATATCTGCAAAATCCAACTACTTCATCATTTAATATTGCAACAATAAATCCATTTTCTTTATAATCTTTTTTTCTTTTATCAATTTCAAAATTTCTATTCATATTGTTTAAATATTCATCACTAATAATCCCTTTATATGCTGTTTTCCACCCATCTATTTTTATATCAACAATATGCTCTATATCCTCCTCTTTTACATTTCTTATCTTTATATCTAACATTTCTTTCATTCTAAATCCCCCTATTTCTCAATTTTTTTCTTCATTCCATAACCTGTATAATCATACGGTATTTTTTGAAATCCACATTTTTCATAAAATTTCTCTTTATCTTTCATTGAAACTAAATTAACGCTAATTGATTCGCCTTCATTTATACTATCTTCAATATCTTTCAATAAAGCATTTATAAGCATTTTTCCAATCCCTTTATTTTGATACATTGGACTTACTACTACATCTACAATTAATGCGTATATTCCATCACTAATAGCTCTAGCCATACCTACAACTTTATTGTCTACTACTGCTTTTTTTATAAAAGCACTTCCATTAAGAGCTTTTTCAACTCTTTTTACATCTGTTTTATTCCACCCTACTTGCTCTCTTAAATTATTATATTCATCTACTTCTATGTTATTTTTCAATTCAATATTCATCATAATTCCCCCTATTTTATATTTAAAAAAGCCTTGCAAAGAAATCATTTAAGACTCCTCTGCAAGACTTTACTTCTATCTCACTTCAAGTGTAAATAACTAATATTTTTGTTATCCTATATCGCTTAGAAATCAAATTTCCTAGATATACTCTTAAAATATGTTTTTAATTTTAACATAAATTCTAATATTTGTCAAATTTCACATTCCCACAAACTTAACTTTCCATTCACATATATTGGTTCTACTTGGGCAACATTTTGTAATTTAAAGCCATAACCTTCCCATTCTTCTCTATCTTTTATTCCTTTGTAAACTTGTGGATTTTTAGGATATACATTACTTACAAATTCATCATCTACTTTAAGGCAATCTGTTAAATTTGCTTTTGCTATAATGCACCCTTGTGGATATTCTAAGTTTAAATTTTCAAATCTTTTCATTGCCTTTTTATCTATACCTTTTCCTGCGTGTATTAGTATTTTTCCCCTATATTTTGTTTTCCAAGTTCTAAATTCATATTCTTTATATCCCTTTGCTATTAAAGTCGCCCAGGGCTGTTTAATGGTTATCGCCTTCATATTATTTATTCATTCCTTAGTTCCTAATTATTTTATTAATTTAATCATTTGTTTCATTTGACCTATATTATATATAATTTCTTCAATTGAACATTTTATTTCATTTTCAGCTAATTCAATTTCTTCTTTATCACATTTACATTCAATACATAATGCTCTTTGTAAATTATAATTTACCCAAGCTACTTGTATTAGCTCTATTGTAGGATTTATATATCCACTTGCTTCCCAGTCTATAATAAATGGTACATTTTTTTGCCATATTACATTTTTTCTGTCTAAATCTGTATGACTAATCACTAGATGTTCTTTTGCATATATTTGTCCATCATTTGCTTTTTTATTTAGTTCATATATTAGTTTCTCTAATTAATTTTTCTATATTATAATACCAATCTATTTTCTTCAAATACAAAATATAATCAGAAGGATCAAATTCATCTCCGTGTCCTTTATCTATTGCTTCTGTAAAACCTAATTTGAAATAAATATGTTTTGCAATGTCATTAGTTTCTTCTACTCCAATAGTAAATTCTGTATATCCATCTTGTATAAGATTATCTATGACATAATTTAGTAATTTTTGTCCTAAACCTTTTCCTTGATAATTCTTACCTATTCTAAACGCTTCTAAGTAAACTCTTTTTCTTGGAATTGTTTCTGTCTGTAAATCGTGATTTATATAGTTAATTGTTATTTCTCCAATAATTTCATTATTATCTTCTATAACAAATACATCTATTTCTCTTTTATCAAATTGCTCTAATCTTTGCTTTTTATATTTTTGCCATTTTTCTTCATTATCTGGAAATAACTTTTTTAGTTTTTCAAATTCTTCTTTCTTTATCTTTTTATAATTCATCTTCTATCCTTCTTTATTTGTAAATAGGAATATACCATCTTCAAATCTATTATTTCTATTTGTATATTCATCAACAACATTCTTCCAAAAATTATATGCAGATTCACTTTTATAAGATGGTTTTACCTCCCAATTACCTTTATGTTTATTAAAACATTCTATAGCAACTCTCTTTCCAATTTTATTTCTTCTATATTTAGGAATAACCATAAATTCAGCTATACTATGTCCTTTATCAAATTTCTGAACATATGTATTTATCATAACAAATCCTAATAGTTTATTTGTATCTTTTTCTTTAATAAAATATGCTTCTCTATCTTCATCTTCAAAATATTTATCAAACCATTTATATTCAAATAATGCTTCATCATTCATTTCATTCAAATCAGTTTGACTTTCTTCAAAAAGAGAATATTGCAATAACCTACATAAAATATCTTTTTGTTTTATATTTACTACTTCTAACTTAAATTCTATATTCATTAACACATACTCCTATTCTACTTTTTTCTAATAACAATACTCTTAAAATATCTTTCTTGAAATTCTGTTAATGCTCTTATTTGTTCATCTGAATATTCTTTGCCTTTTGGAACAATCACTAATTTATCATCATCTTCTTCTAATCTATGTACTACTGCTATACATTCTCCTTCAAAAGTTTCCAATGGTTCAAATACACCTAAAACATAACAATCTAATTCTTTGCCATCTCCACTTATTGTATTTGTAACAAATCCGTAATTCACAAGATATATCATATCCCATTTAGGGTGTTTTGTTCCTAATGGTCTATCCATTTTTACATTTACTATCTTTCCTATATAATCTGTTGATTTTTGCATTTATAAAACCTCTCCTCTCAATATCATTTCTTCTCCTAACCCTGCTTCACTTCTTGTAACAAATCCAAATTTTCTATAAATTTCTTCTTTTCCTTTTGAAGCTCCTAAATATACTCTTACATAAAAATTTTCTTGTTTTATTTCTTTTACTTTCTCTAATAGTTTATTCATTATGTTTGTACCTATCTTTTTTGATTGATATTCAGGCACTACCATTACATCTCTTATGAACCAAAAATATATATTTCTGTTGCTCCATTTTCTTTTAATATTTTTACTTTTTTTTAATATCTTCTTGATATTCTACTGGTAGCTGTTTTAAATTTTTCATTTTGTTATCTCCAATTTTATATTTAATTATTCTTTATTATTTTTAGTTTTATTTATATTCTCCGCTTCTAACAGTAATATATCAAAATCAGATAAAAAGTTTTTATCCTGAATTACTTTATACTTTTCGTATTCTTTTTCTGCTTTCTCATCGGCTTCTTTTTTAGATATTCTTCCTTTACCTTCTAAAATATCATAATGTC
>CAYOBB010000071.1:0-4850 GCA_964402195.1 uncultured Clostridium sp.
CGAACCCGCATAGCCAGCTTGGAAGGCTGGAATTCTACCATTGAACTACACCTGCGTGTACTAGACAATATTTAAATTATAAAATGGAGCAGGTAGCGGGAATCGAACCCGCATAGCCAGCTTGGAAGGCTGGAATTCTACCATTGAACTACACCTGCATGCCCCTGACAAGTACAAATTATAAATTAAAATAATTTGTTTGTCAATACATAAACAAGAAAAAAGTGAAAAATTTGTTACTGTTTAGACTTAAGCCAAAATCAAAGTAATAAAAATGCTAATATATTATTTTTTGAATGACGTTAAGTCTTGGAGGATCCATTTCTCCTTGATAGACAATTTGGCAACGACAGCAAGAAATAAAAAATAATATATTAGCATTTCTATGGATTATAGACTGAATAGTAACAAAAATCTTTACAAATTATTATTTCTAATATAAAATTGATTCATAAAAGTTAAAGGTGGTAGTATGGAAAAAATTATATCAAATTCTGAAAACGATACGAAAAATTTAGCTAAAGAATTTGCTAAAAAATCAAAAATAGGAGATGTTGTTATTCTTTCTGGAGAGTTAGGTTCTGGAAAGACGAAGTTTACAGAAGGATTTCTTTCGTATTTTGGATTAGAAAGTGAGATTTCGAGTCCAACATTTACAATTGTTAATGAATATAAAAATAAAGATATTTCAATTTTTCATTTTGATGTGTATCGTTTAGAAAGTGAAGACGAATTTTATGCGATTGGCGGAGAAGAGTATTTTGATAAAGGTATTTGTTTAATAGAATGGGGAGAAATAATAGAAGAAGCTCTTCCTAATAAATATATAAAAATATCTTTTAATAGAAATCTAGTAGAAGAAAATAAAAGAGAAATTATAATTGAGGAGATTAATAAATGAAAATATTAGCAGTAGATACATCTAGCAAAATATGTGCTGTATCAATTCTTAAAAATGAAAAAATTATAAAAGAAAATTTTTTAGATAATGGAAGAACTCATTCAGAAAACTTTATGCCACTTTTAGAGCAGACTCTAAATGAAGTAAACTTAAGAATAGATGATATTGATTTAATTTCGTGTGTTGTGGGACCAGGTTCATTTACTGGAATTAGAATTGGAGTTGCTAGTATTAAGGCTATCGCACAGATAAAAGATATTCCAGTAGTATCAGTTACTTCTTTAGAAAGTTTAGCTTATAATGTTAATGAAGATTGTAATGTAATTTGCTCAATGATAGATGCTAGAAATAATCAAGTATATTGCGGGATTTTTGATAAGAATAAGAATCTAATAGAGGAATATATTGCAGATGATATTTCAAATGTTATAGATAAATTAGAAAAATATACCAATATTATTTTTGTGGGAGATGGACAAGTTGTAAATAGAGAAATTATTAAACAAAGATTAGAAAAAAACAATATAAAATTTTTTGAAAACAATAATCAAAGTGGGAAGTCTTGTGGAATTTGTGGATATAGGAAGTTCTTAAAAAACGAAGATGTGAAAAACTATAATACGCTAAATCCAATTTATCTTAGAAAATCACAAGCAGAAAGAATGAAAAAAGGAAAATAAAATGATTAATATTAAGAAAATGACTAAATTTGATTTAGAAAAAATACGATATGATTTAGATAAGTTTGATGATTTTTGGTCTTATGATATTTTGAGTTCTGAGATTAACAGCAAAAATTCAATATATTTTACAGCTGAGGAAAATAATGAAATTGTAGGGTTCGCAGGCATATGGATAGCTCCATTTGAAATTGATATTATGAATATTGTTGTAAGAAAAGATAAAAGAAACCAGAAAATTGCTACTAAATTAATGAGAAAATTGTTAGAATTTTCAAAAGAAACTGGAAAAGAAGAAATAACATTAGAAGTAAATGAAAAAAATATTGTAGCAATTAAATTATATGAAAAATTTATGTTTGAGAAGCTAGGAATTAGGAAAAAATATTATAAAGATGATAATGCGATTATTATGACAAGAAAATTATTATAGTCCAGACTAAAAATGATATTAATATTTATTGCAAAAGTTTGTAGGGGTGATGTTGCCATCGCCCGTTCTCCAAAGAATCTTCTAATAAAAAAATGTTTCTAAAAAATGTTCTATAAAGAAATCGGACGAGCAATGCTAGCCCCTACAATTGATAATTCAAATTTGTAATAAATCTACTGTAATAAAAATTAAAATAAATTTTTAAAACATGTTGCATTAAAATTTTCTATGATATAAAATCACATTATAATAATTGGAGGAATGTTTACTAATGAAGAGAGAAAAAGAGTTGAATTATAAAGAATTAAAAGATATTTGTAATCCTGATATTTTTAAATTTAATAATACTAAAGAAATAGAAGATACTACTAATTTAGTATATGGACAAGATAGAGGAGTAAAAGCATTAGAATTTGGAGTAAATGTTGATTTAAAAGGTTATAATTTATATTTAGAGGGACCAGCTGGAGTAGGGAAAACTATGTATACAAAAAGATTTCTACAACAAAAAGCGTTAAAAGAGAAAGTTCCAAATGACTGGTGTTATATTTATAATTTTGAAGATGCCAATGAACCAATTGCTGTATCGCTTCCAGCAGGACAAGGAAAAGTATTTAAAGAAACTATGGATGCTTTTATAAAAGACATCAGGAAAGATATTAAAAAAACATTTAATAATGACGATTTTGAAAAAGAGAAAAAATTAATAAAGCAGGAATATGAGGAAAAAAGGGCAAAAATATTAGAAAAATTAAATGAAAAAACTATGAAAGATGGATTTACAGTAAAATCAGCTCAAAATGGAATTTATATGATGCCTGTAATAGATGGAAAAATAATAGAAGAAGATGAATATGAAAAATTAGATCAAGAAGTAAAAATAGGTTTTGAATCAAAATCTGAGCATGTTCAAGAAATGATATTTAGTGCACTTTCAGATATAAAAGCTGTAGAGAAAAAATCTGATAAAAAAATAGAAGAATGGCAATCGAATATCGCACTTCTTACTATAAATATTCATATAAATGAAGTAAAGGCAAATTATAAGAAAAACAAAAAAATAAATACATTTTTAGATAATATAAAGAAGGATATATTAAAAAATATTACATGTTTTACTCAAGATGAAAATCAAGAAAATAATAAACAAAATACACAAATTCCTCAACAAGTAAAAAAATATGAACCTTGGCTTAATTATAGGGTTAATTTATTTATTGATAATAGCCATTTGGAAGGTGCACCAGTTATAATGGACTCTAATTATGGATTTCAAAATATTTTTGGTAGATTAGAATATGAGAATCAATATGGAGCGTTAAAAACTGATTATACAATGTTGAAACCAGGGTTATTACAGAAAGCAAACGGTGGATATATTATATTCCAGGCTAGAGATTTAATTGCAAACTCTTTATGTTATGAAACCTTAAAAAAAGTAATGTTAGTAAAAGAATTAAGTATAGATAATTCTACTGAACAACGATCTTCAATGATATTGGTTTCTTTGAAGCCAGAACCAATTCCGTTAGATTTAAAAGTAATTCTAATAGGAAATGCGAATATATATCATACACTTTTATCAGTGGATGATGATTTTAGAAAATTATTTAAAATAAAAGTAGAGTTTGAAGAAGAGGCTCCAAGAACTAATGAAAATATACAGAAATTAGTAAAATTTGTAAGAAGTTTTTGTGAACAAGAGGATTTATTAGATTTGGATAAAGAAGCAATGGCTAAAATAGTGGAATTTGCTTCTAAACTTTCTGGAGATAAAGAAAAATTGTCTACTCAATTTAGTGAAATTGGAGAGATTATAGGTGAAGCATCTACATGGGCAAGAATGTCAAAATCAAAGATAGTTACAAAAGAATTTGTACAAAAAGCTTTAGATGAAAGAATTGAAAGAATAAAAAAATATGATACAAAATATTTACAAATGATAAAAGAAGGAGCATTATTAATAAATACATCAGGATATAAAGTCGCACAAATTAATGGTCTAAGTGTAATAACTATTGGAGATTATTCTTTTGGTAAACCTTCTAAAATAACAGCAAGTACGTATATGGGGAAAGAAGGAATTATAAATATTGAAAGAGAAGTTAAATTATCAGGTTCTACACATTCTAAAGGTGTTTTAATTTTAGCAGGTTATTTTGGAGAATTATTTGCTCAAGAAATGCCACTATCTTTAACTGCTAGTGTATGTTTTGAGCAATTATATGGTGGAATTGATGGTGACAGTGCATCAAGTGCGGAAGCATATGCAATCTTATCAAGTTTATCAGAAATACCAATAAATCAATCAATAGCAGTAACTGGATCTTTAAATCAAAAAGGAGAAATTCAACCTATAGGTGGAGTAAATGAGAAAATAGAAGGTTTTTATCAAATATGTAAAATGAGAGGTCTAACAGGAGAACATGGAGTGATTATACCTATTCAAAACGTAAGAAATTTACATTTAGCAGATGACGTAATTGAGTCAGTAAAACAAGGAAAATTCCACATCTATGCTATTAATACAGTAGAAGAGGGAATTGAAATATTAACAGGTGTACCAGCTGGAAAGAAGGATAAAAATGGTAACTTTCCTGCAGGAACTATTAATTATTTAGCGTATGAAAAATTAAAAAGATATGCTAGAAATACTGAAAAAAGCAAAAGTTTGTAATAGAAAATATTGGAAAAGATAAAGCAAATATATATTGACTTTATCTTTTTTTAATGATAATTTTATTATTGTATGTAGTTACATATTTGGGGCTATACCTTTTAGGAGACCAACTATGAAAAGTCAATAGTTTTTTAGAAAAAAATAAAAAAATTTTTA
>CAYOBB010000072.1:0-4835 GCA_964402195.1 uncultured Clostridium sp.
TTTTCTTAAGACGTAAAAATAATTACTAAGAATAGAACATTATAATTATTCAAAAAAATATATAAAGCAAAAAATAAGTTAATAATTAAATATTTAATAAGCAAGGCTAAGCTTGTCTCGGACGAACTTGTTCGCCCCTATGTTATTAAAGCCAAGGTCAACTCCCCTACAAATGTTTGCAATAAATGGAATTTGGAACGGTTCTCTTTTTACTAATTAATTATCCTTCTAATTTATCAATTTGTTCTAATAATAATCTTTCATCTGGCACAGCCTCTATTTGGGATATCATCTTTCCATCTTTAAAAACTAATAATGTTGGAACAAATTCTATTTCATATTCTGCAGAAAGTTCTACGTTTTTATCTATATCTATTTTTATAATATCTAAATCATCTCTTTGTTCTGCTATATTTTCTAAAACAGGTGATATTCTTTGACATGGACTGCACCAAGTTGCAAAGAATTCAACAATAATTAATTTATTCGTTTTCTTAATTACTTCAATATTAAACTCATTACTATCAATATGTCTAATCATAATTAAATCCTCTCTTTCTTATATTTATTTTTTCCAATTTTAACATATATATTACTACTGTTCCATTTTATTTAATTTTTAGATAGCCTGCCGTCCCAATCTCCAATAAATTTTAATAATAATTTATTAAAAACGTTGGTATTCCGCTTGAATATGGTGCTATATCATATTGCTGAAAATATATTTCAATTCCTTCTGGTCTTAAATAATAACTTTCAAGATTTAAACTATCTATTAATAAACAACAATAATCATCAAAATACTGATTCTGCATGCTTTGAATCTGAACTTCAATCTGACTTTTTATATCTCTTAAAATTTTCAAAACAAAATCTGGTTCATTTGGGAAAAAACAATCTATTGGTATTTCAAAGCCTTGTATTAAATCCCAAGTCTGTGATGTTCTAATTGTACTTCCATGTGCTCCACCAGTGAATCTATATTCATCAAAATATAAACTTACTAAATCTCCTTTATTATATGTAACAGTAAAATTTCTATCTATTTCATATATCATTACTGGATATCCATTTTTCTTATTATAAATATACAATTCTTTTGCTTCTTTATATAAATTATTTTCAATTTCAATTTTTAATTCATATGCTAATTTTCTATTCTTATCATTAAATTTTTGTGCGTTAGTATTTTTACTTATTATCTGGGGATATTCAATCTTATATTTTAATATTACTGTATTATCATAAGATAATTCTTTTTCTAGTGTTTTTGTATCAATTTTATTTTCCATAATAAAACCTCCTAAAATATAATATTATATTTTAGGAGATACAGTTCGATAAAACAGAATAAATTTTCATTTAACGTTTAACACTGTCATTTTATTATCTAATTTATTAATCATTTTTGCGCAGCTAACTAGTTCTTTAGATGTTTTTTTATCTAAAACCTGCGAAGTTTTATATTTCATATCATGTTCTAAACTTGCCCAAAAATCCATTGCCATTGTTCTTATTTGTATTTCTACTTTTACATATACTTTATTGTGTGATAAATTAACTGGTATTTCAACTATCATATGGTAACTAGAATATCCGCTTTTTTTAGGATGTGTTACATAGTCTTTTTCTTTTATTATGTTAATTTCTGAAATATTTTTTAATATATCCCTTATTGTAAATATATCATCTTTTAATGGACATATAATTCTAATTCCTGCAATATCATTTATTTTATTAATTAAGTTATTATATGTAGGTTTATACCCTTTGTGGTTCATTTTGTTTATAATACTTTCTGGTGTTTTTATTCTAGTTTTTACATGGTCTATTAGTTCATAATCATAAAAATATTTATATTCATCTCTTATTATATTAATTTTTGTTTCTAGTTCGTTAATAGCTGATGTATACAAAAACATTATTTTTGTAAAATTCTCATCGGTTTTATTTACTTTTTCTTTTTTCTCAATCATATTTTCTACCTTAAACAGGTGGCTTTCATCTTCCATTCAATCACCCTTTCTTTTTTAGATTGAATATATTATATATATAAATTATTAAAATAATATTAACAATTTAAAAATTCTTTTAGCTTCTTTATTTGTTCTTTTGTTTGATAATATCCTTCTTTGTAAATCTTATTAATCTTACTTGCATCTAAAAGTGAAACATCATTTAATTTTATTTTTAGTAAATAATCTGCTCCAGCTAATTCATAATCTGATAATTCTTCACATATAAGTTCTATTGTACGGCTTGCTATTTCAATAACATTACTACAACACTTTTTTTTATTTGTATCAAATATTATACTTAAAACTTTCTCGGCTCCTATTCTTTTTGTCTCTTTCCAAGGAACATTTTCTTTTATTCCCCCATCTATTAATTGGGTATTATCATAATCACATGGAGAAAATACTAATGGATAACTGCAACTTGCTCTTACAATTTTACCTATGTTTCCATTTGGAATATATTTAACTTTATTATCTTCTATTTCAATATCATCTGAATTAAAAACATATAATTTACCTGAGTGTACGTCTACACATGGTATAATTAAATGTTTTTGTATTTGTCTTATATCATCAACGTTTTTTGCCTTACATGCCTTGCTTACAATTTTTTCAATTGATATTCCGCTATTTAATCCATCTATAATTAATTTTCTTTTTAAAATTACTCCATATATTATTTTTAATATATTTTTAAAATCAATATATTTTATTTTTTTACCATACATTTTAAATAATTCTAAAATCTCATCTGCGCTATAGCCTATTGAATATAATACAGCTACAATACTCCCTGCAGAAGTTCCTGATACATACTCAAAATTTATATTTTCTTCTTCTAATGCTTTTATAGCTCCTATGTGTGCAGCAGCCTTCACTCCGCCACCTGCTAAGCATAAACCTAATTTCATAAAAAAATCACCTATTCTAATTTATTCAGAATAAGTGATGTTTGTGAGTTATCATGTAATATTTATATATATTTTTTGGGCAGACACAAGGTTTGCCCCTACTGTAATTATAATAGATTTAATATTTTAGGTAAAAATATTATTATTCCTATAATTGCAGACGCAATTGCCATTATTAATACCGCTCCTGCTGCTACATCTTTTGAAATCTTTGCTAGTTCATTTTTTTCATTACAAGCTAAATCTACAGCTTTTTCTATTGCAGTATTAATTATTTCCATTGAAATTACAGCTCCAAATAGTAAAATACATATTTCCCATTCAAATAATGATATTCTTAATGTTATTCCTAATATTATAGCCATTATCATTATTATTATGTGAACTTTTATATTTCTCTCATTCTTTATTGTCTTAACAATTCCGTTTATTGCATATTTAAAACTATTTAAAAAATTTTTCATTTTAATCTCTTGATCTACCCATAATACTTAATATTCTTATAAATAAATTAATGAAATCTAAATATAATTCCATAGCACTATATACAGCAATTTTATCTTCTGGAAATTCTCCTGAATATGATAATTCTTTTAATTTATTCATGTCATATGCAGTATATCCACAGAAAATTGCGATTATTAGCCAATCTAAAACTATTGAAAGCATACTACTTCCTATTATTAAATTAAAAATACTAAGTACAAGTCCTACTAATAGTCCTACAAATAATATATTTCCAATACTAGATATATCTCTTTCTGTTTTATACCCTAAAAATGCTAATCCACCAAATAATGCAGCAGTAGCAAAAAATGCATATGAAATTGTACCTAAATCATAACATGCAAATATAGCAGAAAAAGTTAGTCCATTTACCATTGAATATATAAAAAACAATGCTGTTACTACTCCTGCAGAACATTTTCTAAATGTTGCTCTAAAAGCTATTACTAAAACTAATTCTATTATTGCAAGTAGTGGCCATGACATAACTATTTCTTCAAAAGCTGCTGAATAATATGTTACAGCCGCAATTATTCCTGTTGATACTAAGCCTAAAAACATCCACAAAAAAGTTTTTGATAAAGTCTGGTTTATGGATACTCCTGAAAAATTACTTTCTTCTTGAAATTCCATTTTATTTTCCTCCTTTTCCATTTCTTTTATTTTATATGCTAATTATTAAATTAATATTAACATATACGATTGGGCGGATATTAGACTCGCCACTTGTAATATTAAAATTTCATATTATTAATATATTATTTTACTTCAATAATATTTTTTGCTGTACAAATAGCTAATTTATCTCCTGCTTCTAAAATATCTTTTTGTTTTGCTTTTTCAATTCCAGCTTCTAATATTTTATCATCAGAAGAACCTTCTACAAATATTGGTGTTACATTCCATACTATTGCTAATTGATTAAAAGTTCTTCTATTATTTGTTACTGCTAAAATTGGGCATGCAGGTCCAAATCCAGCTAATTTTCTAGCCATATCACCTGAATTTGTATAACAAACAATAGCATCTGCATCCATTGTCATTGCTGTGACACATGTAGAATATGCTATTTTACTCTTTAAATCTGTTAAATCAATGTTGTCATTATCTCTAAATTTTTTCCAGTAATCAATATCATTTTCTGTTCTATTTGCTATTTTTACCATTGTTTTTACACATTCTACTGGGTATTTTCCTTGTGCACATTCACCAGATAACATTATAGCACTTGTTCTATCATAAATAGCATTAGCTACATCACTTGCTTCTGCTCTTGTTGGTAATGGGTTATATGTCATTGATTCTAACATTTGAGTAGCTGTTATTGCAGGTTTTCCAGATCTATTTGATATTTTTATAAATCTTTTTTGCATTATTGGTGGTTCCGTAAAATCTGTTT
>CAYOBB010000073.1:0-4821 GCA_964402195.1 uncultured Clostridium sp.
ACCCCGTCCCAGAAACACCTTTTATTTATTTTTTAAATCTTATTATACAATGTAATTTAGACAAATCTTTACTTCTTATGACCACAAAATATTCGTCATCAGATACTTTTGAGAAGTTACATACGATTTCGAAGCCGAGCTTACATTCGTTTTTATACATTATGTCTAAGCTAGAATATGAGAAATCTTTATATATATCTTCTGGAATAGACTCTAAAGCTATTTCTAAGTATTTTAAATTATTTACATGATTGTTAGTATCTATATCTCGTCTTTGAATTGTATAATGGTAAGAGTTGTCTATTTTTTCGGGTTCTAATAGTTTTTCTATTTCCCCGTCAAAGACGGATTTTTCGATTTTCCCATAGGCATTTTCTATTTCAGGAGTTATTTTAGTTAAACTATGACTACTTACTTTAATAATTGCCCATTTGGTAGAGGCTATAGCAATTAAATTTTTATCTTGGTTATATACTTCAAATTCACGTATAGAGGTTGCTCTAGACATGGTTCTTGCCCAAGTTTTTACATGGATTTTTTCTAGACAAGAAGGTTTATCAAATATTTTAACTTTCCAACCTATTAATAAAAATGTTATATCAGTTTTAGGAATATCTTTTAGTCCATATCCGAACTGAATCAGAGTGCATACCTGCGCTATTAACTAAAAAATTTAGTAATCCTAATTCAGATAACTTATAATTTATATCAATATCATCGAAATTAATTACAAAATCACATTCATAAATTCCCATATATATTCTCCTTAAATAAAATTTAGAAAATATTATAGCATAAAAATTAAAAATTGTTAATTCTATTGAAATTTGTACTATAAATGTGATATAGTCAATATGTAAGTTTAATTTAAATGGAGGATGTAATGAGAAAAAGTAGAGGAAGAAGATATGATACAGAACCAAAATTAAATGTAAAAAAAGTAATAGCTACAATAATTGCATTTTTAGTTCTTATTATGGTTATAGCATCTATTATAATTTTACTTAAAACAGGAAAAAATGAAGAATTAAAAGTAGAAACAATAAAATACTTTGCACTATATACAAATGATAAATGGGGAGTTATAAATAGTAAAGGTGAAGAGATAATACCTGCATCTTATGATGAAATGGTAGTAATTCCTGATGAGAATAAGGGTATATTTATAGTGACATATGATGTGGATTACGAAAAAGAAGAGTATAAAACTAAAGTTTTAAATGAGAAAGGTGAAGAAATATTAACTAATTATAATAATGTAGAAGCAGTAGATAATTATAATTCGGTTGATGAAGTTTGGTATGAGGAAGATGTCTTAAAATATAAAAAAGATAATAAATATGGTTTGATTGACTTTTCAGGAAATGAGATTTTACCTGCTGAGTATGACAATATATCATCTATAAAAGGATTAGAGAGAAGTATTTTAATAACAAAGGATAATAAAGTAGGAGTATTTAATAACATTTCTAAAGATATTATTATAGAACCTAAATATAACGAAATAAAAGCCTTAGGAAAAACATATAATGATGGTTATATTGTTATTGATGAGAATAATAAAGCTGGAATTATAGGACCAGATAAAAAAGTTATTCTTGAAAATAAATATGATGACATTGCAAATATTTTTGGAAATAATATGTACATAGTGAAAAATGAAGAAAAAATAACTGTAATTGATAAAGATGAAAACGTTATTTTAGATAGCGGGTTTGATGAGATTAAATCTATTGATGGAGAAAATATCATTATTAAAACTTCAAATAAGTATGGTGTTTTAAATATTAATAAAGAAACTGTTATTGAATCTAAATATGAAGATTTAGAATATTGTTTTGGAGAGTATTATATAGCTAAACAGGATGGAAAATATGGAGTTATTAACATTATTGATGAAACAAAGATAGATTTTAAATACGAAACTATATCTTATAGAAATGATGCAGGATTTTTTGAATGTGGAAACTCTGATTATACTAGTGATATTTATAGTAGAGATTTTGAATATAAGCTTACAGGAACTGTTAGTAAAGTAGATACTTCTGCAGGATACATAAAGATTAGAGTTGATGATGAATACAAATATTACAATCTGAAACTTGAAGAAAAATCAAATATAGAGTTATTAAGTAATAATACGCTATTTTTAGTAAAAAAAGATGGAAAGTATGGATATGTAAATAAGGATAATAATCAAGTTGTTGATTGTATATATGATGATGCGACAGAGCAAAATGAGTTTGGTTTTTGCGCAGTTAAGAAAGATGGAAAATGGGGAGCTTTAAAATCAGATGGTACAGTCATATTGGAACCTAGTGTAGAACTTGATAATAATTTATATATTGATTTTATAGGAAAGTGGCATTTATTAGAAAACCTTGAATTAAAAGCTTATACTGATTAAAAGAAAAAATATTAAAAAACAAAAGAGGAGAGATTATTTTGGAACTAAAGGTACAATATCAATATTCGTATTTCTTATATCCTTATGTAGTTGATGAGGATAAATATGATAAATATATATTGAGACTACTAAAGGATAAAAATTGCGAATTAAAAATATTTGAGAAAGAAAAAGATTTAGATTTATATAATTTTTTTCATCCTAATATAAGAAATCATTATTTTCCAACATTTGAGCTAAGAGATGAGGAATTAAAGAATTTTAAAGAATTGAATCTAGAGAAACAAAGTAGAATATTATCTGAACATTCATGTGTTTGTTTTTATTATAGAATTTCTGATTCTATTCAAGGGAAAATGGGAAAAGAAAATGGAATATTTTTTCATATTCCACAGATTGAAATTATATGTTTTAATACAGGGATATGTTTTATAAGTATAAAAACACATATTGAAGAATCTCAAAATTTTTCTGATTTATTAAATTTTAATTATAAATTTAAAGAAATAAATTCAGAGTTTAGTGAACTTAAACAATATGAGAATATAAATATACAAACAGGAATATATAAAGATTCAAAGGAAATTACAGAGGTAATTCGTGAGATTACAGGTGAAAATAAGAAAAAACAAATAATTAATAATAAGTTTTATACATTTTCTTATGCATGTATAGCATCTGAGAATTGGAATGAAAGAAATGAATTTGATAAAATTGAAAGTGAATTTTTAAAATATGCTAATACTTTTCCTAGTAATTATATAGTAGATTTAAATAAAGAAAGTGAAGCACAAAATTTAAGTATAATATCTAAGCTTAAATATTCAAGGACTGGTATTACAAAACTAAATTGTAATTTACTTTGTTCTACAGTTGATATGTATAATTATACAAAATTACCTTATGAATATGAAACTATGATTTATTATACTTATATTTTAAGATTATATCAGAAGATATTTTTAAATCAGATTAATAATGAATTTAAGAATTATAATAAGATTATAAAAATTAGAAAAAAATTTATTGATTTTACAAAGACTTTATGGGCGAAAGAGATTACAAATGATGATACAGGTAGTTTATATTATAAAATTTTAAATGAAACTTTAGAAATAGATGAATTATTTGAGCAAATAGGAAAGAAATATGAGATAATATATAAGGATTTAAATATAGAGAAAAATAATAGAGATAATATTATAATTGTAATGCTTCTTATAATTTCACTAGTTTTAAATACGATTACAATCTTGATATATCTTTATTCAAAATAAAAGAGGTAATGTCGTGAAAATAAATTGTGGTACAGATATAATTGAAATAGAAAGAATAAAAAAATCAATTGATAAATTAGGAGATAAATTTATAAATACGATATTTACTGATAATGAAAAAAGATATTGTGAATCTCATAAGAATATGAAGTATCAACATTATGCTGTAAGATTTGCTGCAAAAGAGGCAATATATAAAGCTTTTAGTAGTATAGAAGAGTTATCGTGGAAGGATGTAGAAATTATTAATAATGAAAAAGGAAAACCAGAAGTTAAGATAATAAAAAAATTAGAAAATGAAGTTTTAAATATTGATATTAGTATGTCTCATTGCAAGGAATATGCAGTTGCAATGGTGACTGTTATGTATTAATTAGGGGAAATAAATAATATGGAATATAAAAGAATTAGTATTATTGGTGGAGCTGGAAGCGGAAAAACTACACTTGCGAATAAACTTGGAGCAGAATTAAATTTGCCAGTTTGTCATATAGATGGGATACAGCATTTAGAAAATTGGAAAATGAGAGATCCAGAAGAAAGAGATAAAATTATCCTAGAAAAAATAAATGAGGATAAATGGATTATGGATGGAACATATAGAATGACTCTAAATGAAAGAGTAAAGAGAGCTGATTTAACTATATTTTTAGATTATTCATCTATTGCAAAATTAAAAGGAATTATTATAAGGTTTTTGAAAAATCCTAATAAAGAAAAACCGGAGATACCTGGTTGCAAAGAAAAGATAGATTGGGATTTTATAAAATGGACATTAGATTGGAATAAAAATAAAAGAGAATTTGTGATGGATGTTCTGAATCAAAATAAGGATAAAAATATTTTGATATTCAAAAATAGAAGAAAATTAAATAAGTGGTATAAAAATGAACTTAGGAAAATAAAGGTATAAAAAACTTATCTTATCATATATTTAAAAGAGAATATATGATGAGGTGAGTTTTTTTGTTAGTTATAGATAAGAAAAGAATTATGATGATTTTATCTAGTATAATGCTTTCTGTATTTGTTGTTGCATTTAGTGTTGGAGAGGTAAAAGATACTGTAATGACAGTTGCCACTCCAGTTAGTAATAAAGTAATTATATTAGATGCAGGTCATGGGTATCCTGATGAG
>CAYOBB010000074.1:0-4780 GCA_964402195.1 uncultured Clostridium sp.
TCTTTCATCTATTAATAATACAATTAATTCAATATCGGGATTATTAGTAGTAATACTATTTGCAATTTTCTTTAAAATAGTTGTTTTACCAGCTTTGGGAGGTGCTACAATCATACCTCTTTGTCCTTTACCTATTGGTGATAAAAGATCCATTAATCTCATTGTATATTCAGATGGTTCTGTTTCTAACCTTAATTTTTTATTTGGATAAATAGGAGTTAAATCATCAAACGATTTTCTTTTCATAGCATTTTCCGGATGTTCTCCATTTACTTCTCCTACATAAATAAGTGCAGGAAACTTTTCTCCTTCTTTAGGCATTCTCATTATTCCTCTAATATTATCTCCTGTATCTAAATGAAATCTTCTAATTTGAACAGGTGAAATATATACATCTTTTGAGGTAGAAAGATAATTATCTCCTCTTAAAAATCCATATCCATCAGGCATAACTTCGAGAATTCCTTCTGTTATCTTATCTCCTTCATTTGTAAGTTTATAACTTCCTTCTTTTCTTTCTTCTTTTACTTCTTCTAGTATTAGTTTATCTATTAATTCTTGTTTTTTCATTTTAGTGATATCTTCAATACCTTTTTCTTTAGCTATTTCACGTAATTTAATAACTGATAATTCTTCATAATTCATTTTTATAATGCCCCCTATACATTTTTTATTATTTATACATACTTTTTGGAATTTATTTAAAAGAATAAAATTTATACTTATCTGAAAAGATTTGTCCACTAATTAAAGAACAAAAGGGAATTTTTTCTAATGTTATAATGTCAAAATTTACTTCAAAGTCTCCGTCTTTGTTCGTGTGCCAATTTTACTTATGTAAAATTGGGTACTTTGTTTTTAGAAAGTTTAGAGAACTTTCCTATAATATAATAAAGTAACTATACATTATGGAATTTGTATAGTTACTTAGTTATATCTACATATACTCTCTCATTTGGCAGGTACATATCTAATTTTTCTCGTGCTAACTCTTCTATGTATTCTGGTGAATTCACGTTTTCTTTTAATGCATACAATGAATCTTCATATTCTTTAGCTTCTGTTATTTTTTCTTCATAATAAGCTTGAGAGTCTTTATAAGAATTTATTTTAGATTGTTGACTTATTATAGTTGAAACAAAATAAGTTATAAAAAGAATAATAAGTAACTTTATATATAATTTCTTTGTATTAAAAAGCTTTTTCATTTGTTAAACCTCATTATTAAATAAAACTATACATTTATATTATTCTACAAAATAACTTAAAATCCTTCTTTTAATTTACTTTTTTTAGGTATTTTACTATTTTTCGCTACAATTTTATTAAATAAATTATTAAAAATTTTTTTAATACAAAGTTTAGAAATAATAGTTGATATAATCGAAAATATTTTTATTAAGGGAAAAATTAATATTCTATTCAAAAATTTAAATATGCAAGTTCCCCATTTTAAAATCGATTTACTAAAAAGTAGAATGTATATAGAAATTCCAAAGAAAAGACCTATAAATAAATATGCTCTAATTTTTCCGTCATTAAATTTAAAAATTGCATATAAAAGAATAATTCCGTGAAATTAGCCAAAAACAAATATCCTCTAAATATGTAATAATATCAGGAGTTTTATATATTCTTCTTAGAACTCTGAAAATATCAAATAAAAAACTTAAAAATATACCAACAAATATGAATATTAGAAAAGCATTATATTGAGAGTTAATCATTTAAATATTTTACTTATAAAATTTCCTTGTTTTTTATCGTAGTTTTTATTTGAATATTCTAGACTTCTTATTTCGCCTTCTATAATTACATCAGCTGATTCTAAGCTGACTTTATTTATTTTTATATTTTCTCCTTTAGCAGTTAAAAGCCCTAATTCTGTTTCTAATATCACAATTTCATCGTCAAAACTCAATACATCTAGAACACCTGTTATTGTTAATTTATTTCTATTTTCTAAAATAATATTTTGCATTGTATTAACAGTTTTCCTCTCTTCTACTTGCATAAAACATCTCTCCTTTTTATCTCTATGATAATTATATGCTGCTATTTATAAATTAGAACAAAATTAAAAGAAAAATGAATTATGGACAGGTATTTAAAAACCTGTCCATACAGAGTTATATTAAATTAATTAAAAAACTTGTCGTGAATTGCCGATAATGCTAAATTTGCTTCTTCTCTATTTACTAAGACTGATATTTTTATTTCAGATGTACTAATTATATGCATATTAATATTATTTTCGTATAATGCTTCGAACATTTTAGAAGCAACACCAGGTTTATTTGTTATTCCAACCCCTATAACAGAAATTTTCGATAAATCTTTATAAAATAGAACTTCTTTTGCATTTATTATGTTAATATTATCTTGTAATATTCTTATAGCATTATCTAAATCATTATTTTTTACTGTAAAAGATATATTTTTATTAACATTTTCTCCAAATGATTGTACTATAATATCAACATTTATATTATTATCAGCTAATAATTTAAAAACCTGATAAGTTTTTCCAATTCCATTTTCAAGCCCCATTACAGTTATTCTAGTAATATTGTCATCTTTCGCAATGCCACTAATTACATGTGATTCTAAAGAATTATCATTTACTAAAGTACCTAGACTCTCATCTTCAAAAGTTGATTTTACTAAAATAGGAATATTATATTTTTTCCCTATTTCTACACATCTATTATGAAGAACCTTTGCCCCCATACTAGAGAGCTCTAGCATTTCATCGTAAGATAGCATATCCATCTTTTTTACATTTTTAACAATTCTAGGGTCACAAGTAAAAACACCATCTACATCTGTATATATTTCGCATTTGTCAGCTTTTAAACTTGCAGCAAGAGCAACTGCTGTAGTATCAGACCCTCCTCTTCCGAGTGTGGTTATTTCATTTTCCTCATTAATTCCTTGGAATCCTGCGATTATAACAATATAGTTATTGTCTAATAAAGTATTTATCTTTTTATTGTTAATGTACTTTATTTTAGCATCTCCATGTTCTTTTGTTGTTACAATAGGAATTTGCCAACCAGTCATAGAAATTGCTTTATATCCTAATTTATTTAATAACATGCTAAGTTTAGAAATAGTAATTTGCTCTCCTACTGATGTTAGAACATCTAGTTCTCTTTTATTTGGTTTATTTGTTATTTCTTTAGCTTCTGATACTAATTTATCTGTTGTCTTACCTTGGGCAGATACAACAACAATCATTTTATTTCCTTTTTCATATTCTTGAATAATATGTTTAGATACTTTTAATAATTTTTCTGAATCTGCGACAGAACTTCCTCCGAATTTTTGTACTACTATGCCCATATCTATTGGCACCTTCTTCATTTTTAAGTTAAAAGCATATCTAAATCTAGATATTGCTATAATAACTATTAATATTATATGTTTATAATTAAATTTATGCAACAAAAAAAACACGGAAATTTCATTTCCGTGTAAAGTTTTAATATTCATTTATTTCCATTCATCACAAGAATTTGAACCTTTAGTTGTTTTATATCCTTGCTTTTTGCATTTTCCCCATCCGTCACCATCTGGTGACCAGTTATCACAATTATCACAATATCTACCCATATTTAAAACCTCCCTTGATTAAATACTAAATACATTATATCAAAAAGAGATTTAATAGTCAATCGCTTTACATAAAGTTTTTTAATTTATATATTTTAAATATGCATTGATAAATTCATTAATTTCACCATCCATAACACTTTGAACATTTCCAACTTCATAATTTGTACGATGGTCTTTTACAAGAGTATATGGACAAAATACATATGAACGTATTTGACTTCCCCATGCAATATCTTGCTGATTTCCTTTTAAATCTTCAATTTTATCTTTTTGTTCTTTTTCTTTTAAGTCTAATAATTTTGATTTTAACATTTTCATAGCTGTTTCTCTATTTTGTATTTGAGAACGTTCTGATTGACATGAAACTACTATATTGGTAGGAATATGTGTAATTCTAATTGCTGATGATGTCTTGTTTACATGTTGTCCCCCTGCACCTGAAGCTCTATAAGTATCTACTCTCAAATCATCTGGATTAATATCTATTTGTGTATCATCAGATATTTCAGGCAATACTTCTAATGATGCAAAAGATGTATGTCTTCTTCCATTTGAATCAAATGGAGATATACGAACAAGTCTATGTACTCCCATTTCTCCTTTTAGATATCCATAGGCATTTTCTCCAATAACTTCAAATGTAACACTTTTTAAACCTGCTTCATCTCCGTCCAAATAGTCAATTTCTTTTAAAGTAAATTGATTTTTTATAGCCCATCTTGAATACATTCTATAAAGCATTTCGGCCCAATCCTGAGATTCTGTTCCACCTGCTCCAGGATGGATAGTCAAAATTGCATTATTACTATCATATTTTCCAGAAAAGAAAGTTTTTAATTCTAATTCTTCAACTTCTTTTTCTACAATTTTAATTTCTTTTTTTAAATCTCCTATTAAAGAATCATCATTTTCCAAAGCTAATAATTCTAGCATTTCTATAAGATTATTTAATTTATTTTTAGTCTTATTATAATCTTGAATTTTATTTTTTAATCTTTTTATTTTTTCCAGAACTACTTTTGAAGAATTAGAATTAGACCAAAAATCTGGTTCCGTTGTTTTAGATTCTAAATTTTTTAGTTCAATTTCACAATTAGAAATGTCAAAGAGATTCACCTAAACTTTCTAGTTTAGAATTAAGTAATTGTAAATTTTTTTGAAA
>CAYOBB010000075.1:0-4743 GCA_964402195.1 uncultured Clostridium sp.
AATTCTAATTCTACTCCATCTAATTCTACTAACTTTTTATATTGTTTAACTAGTGAATTTTTTGGTTTTGTAACTATTTCTATTAATGCTTCTTTAGTAAGCTCATCTAAAGTAGCTATAATCGGAAGTCTTCCAACAAATTCTGGTATCATACCAAATTTACGTAAATCTTGAGGTAATAATTCTTTAAATATTTCATGTTTATTAATTTCTTTTTTACTTTCTATTTTCGCACCAAAACCTATAGACTTTTTTCCTGTTCTATCTTGAACTATTTTTTCTATTCCTTCAAAAGCTCCTCCACATATAAATAGAATATTTTCTGTATTAATTTGAATAAATTCTTGATGGGGATGTTTTCTTCCACCTTGAGGAGGTACTGATGCTGTTGTTCCTTCAATAATTTTAAGTAGTGCTTGTTGAACACCTTCTCCGCTTACATCTCTAGTTATAGAAGGATTTTCTGATTTTCTAGAAATTTTATCTATTTCATCTATATAAATAATTCCTTTTTCTGCTTTTTCAATATCATAATCAGCAGATTGAATTAATTTAAGCAAAATATTTTCTACATCTTCACCTACATATCCTGCTTCTGTAAGAGTCGTAGCATCTGCTATTGCAAATGGAACATTTAACACTTTAGCTAAAGTTTGAGCAAGTAATGTTTTTCCACATCCTGTAGGTCCTAATAATAAAATATTACTTTTTTGGATTTCTACATCATCTATTAATTCTAAATTGTTAATTCTTTTATAATGATTATATACAGCTACAGATAGTGTTTTTTTTGCTTCTTCTTGGCCTATTACGTATTCATCTAGAATTTCTTTTATTTCTGCCGGTGTCGGGATTTTTTCATTTTGTATTTCTTCTGTTTCTATTTCTTCTTCATAAATTTCATCTTCAATAATTTCTTGACAAACAGCTATACATTCATCACATATATATGCTCCAGGACCAGCAATAATTTTCTTTACACTTTCTTGTGGCTTGCCACAAAACGAACATTTTATATTTTTAGTTTTATCTTTATTATTTGGCATTTAAGCACCTCTTTTTTATAATAAATTTTCTTTTGTCTTTTTATGGTCTTTTCTTTATAATTTCATCTATTAGTCCATATTCTAGAGCTTCTTCAGCTGTCATATAATTATCTCTTTCAGTATCTCTTTCTATTGTAGCTAAATCTTGACCTGTTTTTTCACTTAAAAATTTATTTAATTTTTCTCTTGTTTTTACCATATGATCTGCATGTATTTTTATTTCTGTTGTTTGTCCAGAAAGCCCTCCTGAGATTAATGGTTGATGTATTAGTATTTCTGCATTTGGAGTTGCTAATCTTTTTCCTTTTTCTCCTGCTGCTAATAATACTGCTCCCATACTGGCTGCTAAACCTACACAAATAGTAGATACTGGACATTTAATATAGTTTATTGTATCAACTATTGCCATTCCATCTGTGATAGAACCACCAGGGCTATTGATATAAAGATGTATTTCCTTATCAGGGTCTTCTGACTCTAGAAATAATAATTGGGCTACAACTAAACTTGCTGTTCCTTGGTTTACATCTTCTGATAAAAATATAATTCTATCTTTCAATAATCTAGAAAAAATATCGTATGATCTTTCTCCTTTATTTGTTTGTTCAATTACATAAGGTACTAAGCTATCACGTTCTAACATAAAAATCCTCCTCTTTTGAATAATTTATATATAATATGTAAAATACAAAATATTGAGTCTTGTATAAATTAAAATTATTTTATTTTTGCATTGTCAACTATATATTTAACTGTTTTCTCAGATTTTATACTTGATTCAATATATTTTTTGAATTCTTTGTTTTCTGTTAACTCTTCTTCTTTTTTACCATAAGCTTTTGCCATTTCCTTTATTTTAGCATCCATTTCTTCGTCTGTCACTTCTATCTTAGCATCTTCACATACAGCTTCTAATACTAATCTTGTCTTTACAGATTTTTCAGCTTGCGGTCTCATTTCTTCTCTAAAATCAGATTCTGATTTATTTATAAGTTTTAAGTATTGCTCTAACTTCATTCCTTGATAAGCTAATCTTCTTGATAAATCATCAGCCATTGCATCAATTTCACTTTCATACATTCCTGATGGAATATCAATTTCAGTAGCATCGCATACAGTTTGAACAGCTTTATCTTCTGTTTCATATTT
This sequence comes from uncultured Clostridium sp., assembly GCA_964402195.1. Classification (GTDB taxonomy): domain Bacteria; phylum Bacillota; class Clostridia; order TANB77; family CAG-508; genus UMGS1994. The sequence goes on from CAYOBB010000075.1 coordinate 2,196, forward strand.
AGCTCTATTTTCATTTTGTTCTTCTAATTTCTTCTTTATATCTTCTTTTAATTCAGATATAGTTTCAAATTCACTAACGTCTTTTGCAAATTCATCATCCATTTCTGGTAATTCTTTCACTTTTATTTCATGAAGTTTTACTTTAAACATAGCATCTTTTCCAGCTAAATCTTTAGAAAAATATTCTTCTGGAAATTTAACATTTATTTCTTTTTCTTCTTCGATTTTCATTCCAATTACTTGATTTTCAAAACCTTCTATAAAAGATTTACTTCCTATTTCTAATTCATGGTTCTCAGCTTTTCCGCCTTCAAAAGCTACTCCATCTACAAATCCTTCAAAGTCAATAACTGCTATATCTCCATTTTCTACTGCTCTATTCTCTACATTTACCATTCTAGAATTCTTTTCTGCCATTTGTTCTAGTTCTTTTTTTATATCTTCTTCTTTTACTTTGTATTCAATCTTTTCTAGTTCTATTCCTTTATATTTACCTACTTTTACTTCTGGTTTTGTTTGCACTACTGCTGTAAATATTAAATCTTTTCCTTTTTCCATTTGTACAATATCAATTTCTGGTTTGCTTACAGCCTCAATATTGTTTTCTTTTAGTTCTGCATCATATATAGCTGGAACTATTTCATTAAATGCATCTTCGTAAAAAATTTCTACTCCATAGTATTTTTCAGCTATATTCATAGGTACTTTACCTTTTCTAAATCCTGGTACACTAAAATATTTTGCATTTTTCTTAAATACTTTAGCTATACCTTCCTCAAATTTTTTTGCTTCTACTGTAAATTCTAATTTTAATTCATTATTATTTTCTGTCTTTTCTATTTTTAAACTCATTTTTAATTCCTCCGTTTTTATTTTGTAACTCTTTTATTATAACATATAATTAGTTAAATGCAAGCATTATAATATTAATTTTTTGCTTTATGTTTCATTATTGGAATAAACTGTTTTATAAAATTTCCTTTTCCTCTTCCTTTTATGTACATCCACCCAAAAAACGAAAAAACTATTGCACCAATACAATTTACTATTAGGTCTTTCATAGTATCTTGAATTCCTATATCTAGATATCCATTTTGAATTACTATTTCTGTTGTTTTACCTGATACTTTTCCCTGTATAGTCGTCTTTTCTATATCTTTTATAACTACTGGTTTATTTTCCTTATCTTCGTTTAACTCTACACTAGATACAGTTTGAACTATTCTATCTTTTTGCATATCAGTTTTTGTCAAATTATCCATTCCAAATTCGAAAAATTCCCATAAAACACCTATTGTCATCGAAAAGGTAAATGCTACTAATGCTACAAATAATGGTGACATTTCTATATGAAATCTATCATTTCGATTTAGAATATCTATCAATGCAAATCCTATAGCAGCCATTATAAATCCATTTATAGTATGTAATATCGTATCCCAATATGGAATTATTCTATAATAATTTTGAATCTCGCCTAAGATTTCTGCTGAAAAAATAAATAATAATATTATTTTTTCTAAAACACTTGGTAAGCTTATATTTAATCTTTTATCAACAATTATCGGTATTAAAAATAACACTAATGTCAATATACATAGAAAAACATTAGACCATTGTTTCATAAATATCTCACGTATCATAGTTATAATTACTAGAAATCTTAATATCAAATATACAGTTAAACTTTTTATTTGATACTTTTGTTTTTTTACCTTTTGTTTCATATATTTCCTTCCATTTTTAAAACAAGAGGATTGCTTAACTTAGCAATCCTCTTTAGTTAAAGATTTCAATTATTTAATTTGTTTCATAACTTCTTCAGCAAAGTTTTCTTCTTTCTTTTCTAATCCTTCACCTTTTTCAAATCTTACATATTCTAACAGTTTATAACCTTTTTGTTCTAATAATTTTCCAACTTTAATTGAAGAATCTTTAACAAATTCTTGCTCTAACAAACAGATTTCTCCGTAGAATTTTCCTATTCTACCATGAACCATTTTCTCTGCTATTTCAGCTGGCTTTCCTTCATTTATAGCTTGAGCCTTTAGTATTTCCATTTCTTTTTCAACTTTATCTGCTGGTACAGATTCTCTATCTAAATATTCAGGTTTCGCTGCTGCAATTTGCATACATATATCTTTAGCAACTTCTTTTTCACCATTTTCGAAGTTAACTAAAACACCTATTTTCCCATCTCCATGGATATAACTTTCTACTAATCCATCTGATTCAAATCTAGCAAATCTTCTAATAGTCATATTTTCTCCAATTGTAGCTATTTTATCTGTTAAAACTTCACTAACTGTTTTATCTGTATCTAAGTATTTTTGGTTTAATAATTCTTCTATATTTGATGGATTTTTTTGAGCTACTTGAAGAGCTATTTCTTGAACAAATTTTTTAAATTCTTCATTTTTGGCAACAAAGTCTGTTTCAGCATTTACTTCAACAACACTTCCTACTTTTTTATCTTCTGAAACATAAGCATATACTAATCCTTCTGCTGCTATTCTGCTTGATTTTTTAGCAGCTTTAGCTATTCCTC
>CAYOBB010000076.1:0-4699 GCA_964402195.1 uncultured Clostridium sp.
ACTTCTTCCCTACAATATCTTTATATCTTTCATCATCTGGATGAACTGCTACAGCAGTATCTCCAAGCATTGTTTCAGGTCTTGTAGTAGCAACTATAACATATCTATCCTCATCTACAATTTTATATCTTATATGCCAAAGATGAGTTTTTTCTTCATGATATTCAACTTCAATATCAGACACTGATGTATTGCATTTTGTACACCAGTTAACCATTCTTTTTCCTTTATAAATTAATCCTTCATTATATAATTTTACAAATTGTTCTAAAACTGCATCTGACATTCCCTCATCTAAAGTGAAACGTTTTTTAGACCAATCACAAGAACAGCCTAATTTTCTTTGTTGATTTTGAATTGTTCCACCATAAAGTTTAGTCCAATCCCAAGCCTTTTCTAGAAACTTTTCTCTTCCTAGTTCATATTTAGATTTTCCTTCATTTCTTAGTTTCTCTACAACCTTCATTTCTGTAGAAATAGAAGCATGGTCAGTTCCTGGAAGCCATAAAGTTCTATACCCCTGCATTCTTTTAAATCTAATTAAAACGTCTTGAAGAGTATAATCTAGTGCGTGTCCTATGTGAAGCTTACCTGTTACATTTGGAGGGGGCATCATTATACAATAAGTTTCTTTATTTCTATCATCAGAAGGTTTGAAATAGCCTTTTTTCTCCCATTCATTATATAATTTTTCTTCAAAATCTTTAGGATTTAATTTGTCATTCATAAAAATTCTCCTTTCCTTATTTTTAATTTTTATTGTATATATAGGTAATTTCTTTTAATATTTTAAGCGATTTTTTTAAATGACGGACGAATAAGTTCATCCCTACAACGTTTGCATTATATTTTTTATTTAGTGTTATTTTGCGGGCGGACACAAGGCCACCCCCCTACTGTTTTTTATTTGTTTTTAAAACGAATAAAAAACTCCCTCCTCTGTAAAGGACGAAGTTTTTTTCGTGGTACCACCTTAATTATCAAAATTTATTGACACTCTAAAAGATTTTAACGTTTCTCAAACGAATATAACTACTTTATCTTTTCATTATATCAGCTCCAAAGCTACTTCATTTTACCTTTTTCCATTAGAAGCTCTCAGCCTTAGGCTTCTATTCTCTACTATAGTAAGTATAAAATTACTACTCTTTATCATAGCTTTTCAAAATATATATTATCTAATTTATTCATTCTCGTTTTTGTTATTTAGTCCTAATTCTTCTTTCATTTTATTTAACTCATCATCAACATACATAGATGAACTACCATATTTTTCTTCTAAACTAGTTATTTCATCAGAAGAATTTATATCTAATTCAGCTATTGAATTAGCTTCATTTAACATTTTATCTGCTTTTTCTTCCATCTTTTCAAAAGCTCTCATAGAACTACTTGTAGCATCCATTGTTCCAGTAACTTTATTAATTTTTTCTTGTGTCTTGGCTACAGCTACTTTTGATTTTACATTTTTTCTACGTTGTTCAAGTGTTTGAACGTCTTTTGTTAATTTATCATGCATCTGGCGCATTTTAGCTGCATTGTCATGTGCAATATCATATGATTTTTGTAAATCATTTTCATTATTTACAAATTCTTGTTTTTTAGCTATAAAAGCTCTTGCGTCTTCTTCATTTCCAGCAGTTAATGCTTTTCTAGCTAAGCCATCATATTTATCTATTTGTTCTTTATTTTCGTCTAATAGGCGTTTCGTACGTTTTTCTTCTGCCATAACTCCAGCAGTTTCCTTCTTTACTTCTGCCAATTGTTCCGTAACTTGTCTCATGTATTCATCTATCATTTTTGATGGATCCTCACATTTATCTAATAAAGCGTTTATATTTGCTGACATAATATTTTTAAATCTTGAAATTATTCCCATAATATTTTCCTCCTAAATTTTATTTATATTTTTTTTCAATCTCACTAACATCATCTCCAAATGTATCAAGCGGTTTATTTAAAATTTCTTTTGTATATTCTTCTTTTTCTTTTTCTCTTTTATTTTTATCTTTTAATATAAAATATATAATAACTATTATAGCAACTATTCCTGCAATTATAATAATAACTTTTAGAACATCCCAACCATTTGTAGGTCTACTCATGATTGCCGATGCAGTTTCTGAAAATGTATTTGATATCATTTCTTCTAAAGATAAAGATGTATCATAGTAATTTTTATCTAGATATCCCCATAAAATACTAATTGCTTCACTATCCATAATAGTATCTGCTGAATGTCCACTCAAATATCTAAATTCTCCATTCATTTCATAAATAGAATCATTTTGACATTTAAAATATGCTAAAATAAAATGTCCCTCATCACTAAAAGTTTCATTATATACTTCTTCTAAATATTCATCTGCTACTGTTGAATTTAAATTTTCGTTATTCCAATATTTACTTGAATATGGTACAAATAAAATATATGGTTGAATTCCTGTTTTATTATAGAACTCTTCTAGTCCATTAATTAATACACTTTTGCTACTAACCCAACCAATCTGGTCATCATACCAATCTGTTTTATTTACAACTCCTGATAGAGCTGTTCTTTCTTTTGTATTTTTAGGAATATCACTACTCTTATTTGAAGAACTACTAAAAGTAGAGATTATGCTAATTATTATAAGAAAAGCAATTGCAAAAGTAAGAATCGATATTCCACTATAATCTCTATAATCTCTATAATCTCTAGGTCCTCTTGGTCCGGGTCCTCCAAAAAAGAAATTATTATGTGGTCTACCACCTCCACCAATGTGTGAAAAGTCGCCTCCAGAAGGTCTGCTACTACCAGATGATCGACCTCCTCCAGAAAAGCCTCCTGAAGAATGTCCTCCGCTAAAACCTCCGCTACTGTGGCTACCACCGCCACTACTTCTTCCCACCTTTCTAACAACCTCCCTTCTTTTTTATTTTATATATAAATTCTTTAAAAGTCAATACTATCTATATACTCTATAAATATAGTTATCTATTCCATCACATCCATAAGTAAGAACTTCATAATTAGTATAACCAGTATTTTCTAGTATAGTACTTAAAATTTCTTCTGCTCCCATATAATGATTAATACTTAAAATAAATTCATCTGCTTCTTCTAGTACTTCATTGTTTTTAGTACAATCAAGCTGATCTGGATATAACATTAAAGTTTGCTTATAATTCATAAATTCAGGTACACTTTGAATATGATTAAAAAATGTATAACCTACAAAAACATAAGCATCTTCGCTATATTTTTCTGAAATGTCTATATATTCCTGGTATCCTTCATACAAGAATAACGGTTTTGTCATTACTAATCCATATATCGTTAAAAATGCAACAGCTACACTTACAACAATAGTATTATAACTTTTATTCTCGAAAATTCCACTTATCGCCATGACTATCATAATACTTACAATAGGCAATATATTCATTATATATCTTAATTCTAAATATGGTGCAATTTTTGCAATAATAAATACATAGCCTATAACTGGGAAAATAACTAATGAAAGCATATCTCTTTCTTTTTTTCTTTTTATTATATTTGCAAATAATGCTAATATAAATAATGCTAGAACTATCATTGTTGTACTTCCGAAAGCTTCTAAAATATATTTTCCAAATTGCATTAATCTTTCTAAATATCCATCATTTCCAAAAGACGCAACTCCTCTATAAGAGAAGAATATGTGCTCAATTGCAAATGGGAATATTAAAAGCCCAATTAAAGCTGAAACAATCAAAGTTCTAATATATCTAAATAATTCTTTATACTTTTTATTTATAAGTAAGATAATACACATTACCACTGCAATTAATATAGCATATATGCAAAAATAATATTGCGTTAAAAATCCGAGTACAGTAGTTATACATAGTACTAATCGTAATTTAAAGTTAGTATTATATTCTTTTTTCATAATAAGCAAATGTAAATATAAGTATAATATTGTGAAGAATGAAAGCATCATATACATCCTCTGAAACATCATTGTTGAAACTGCTCCCATACTAAAGGCATATAAAATAACTGCTATTAATGAAATATCTTTTCTATTTATCAAAATTAATATTTTTCTTATAAAATAACATGTACCTAAAAAGAAAGGAAGTGATATAAAAAATATTATATATTTTGAAAATGTATTATTAAAAATTGATGATACTGTATGTACTAACATATAAAAAAGTGGAGGATGAACATCTCTTAATTGATTATAATATACTGATGCATAATTAAATCTATTATTTCCAGCTGTAACATAATCCTTCGCTGCTTCTCTACTTCTCCAAGTAGGAATTTCTTTAGACATTAACTCTCCAATAATTTTATCTTTTTCATCAGTATGATCTATATAATAATATTTTAGATTTTTTAGTGTATCTCCTAAATTATCAGATAAAACTTTTTCTTCTAAAAAAATTCTAGTTGAATCCTTTTCTCCATATGGATGAAGTGTATTTTCAAAATAACAATTAGAAGATCCATATGAAAAAATCTCATCACAATGCCAACCTTCTTTTTTATCTATATAAAATAACATTAATAATGTAGATAATATCAATATAAAAATAAAAGCAATATTTTGCCATTTTTCCTTTTTATCATTTATAATCAATTCTTTTTTTTCTTCCATTTTTTACTTCCTATCGTTTTTAATGGAAATATATTATCACATATTTCTTTTATTTTCAATATATT
>CAYOBB010000077.1:0-4688 GCA_964402195.1 uncultured Clostridium sp.
AAAAATAACAATACAAAATTTGTACTGTTATTTTATATTAATTATCTTAATTGATTGTAATTTATCATTTTGTTAATTCATAACTTAAGTCAATTAGCTATTTTATTTTTTTTACACTTCCACCTAAAAGTATTGTTATCCAATGTTCCTTACTCATGTGATAATTATTCTGTAACAAAATTTATTTTAAAATATATAGAAAATATAATTTTTAGTGATATAATAAGAACAATAGTGAACTTTTCTATTAGATAGACAATAATTGAAAGGGAGGATTTTAATGAAAAATAAAAAATTAATTATTGGAATTTTTATATTATTAATAATTATTATAGGTTTGATATGTACTTATATGGTTATGAATAATAAAGACGAGGATAAAGAAATTGTTTCTCAAAAAGAAAAGGAACCAGAAGTTTTTGCTGTACTATATAATGATGGTTCTTTAAAATTTTCTTCTACAGAACCTGATGAAGATGAAGATATTACGCAAAATTTTGGAAATATAAATGAATTAGATGAAAATATGATACCAGCTTGGAGACAAAACCAGTATTTAGAAGAAATTAAAAAAGTAGAAATAATAGATGAAATTCAACCTAAAGAAGTTACATATTATTGGTTTGCTGGAATGAAAAATTTAAAAGAAATTGAAGGATTAGATAAAATAAATTGTAATAATATTACTTCTATAAGTTTTGCTAATGATGCAGCTTTAGAAAAAGTTGATTTATCAATGTTGGATTTAAGTAAAGTAAAAAGCATTTCATTTGATAAATGTACAAATTTAAAAGAAGTTAATTTAGAAGGAACTAATTTATCTAATATTGATAGCTTTTGGAATATGTTTGCATATTGCCAGTCATTAGAAAAAGTTAATTTTAATAATGTTACTACATCTAGTAAACTTAGTAATATGGGTAGTATGTTTTTATATTGTACTAGTTTAAAAGAGGCTGATCTTAGTGGATTATCAGATGTCTCTGGAGTAAATGGAATAAGTAATACTTTTATGCATTGCGAATCACTAGAAAAAGTTGTTCTTTGTAAATTATCATCTCCTAATTTCAAAAATGCTGCTAGTACATTTTATGGTTGTAAAAGTTTAAAAGATGTTGATTTAAGTATGATAGATACTTCTAATGTTGGTATGATGGAAGCAATGTTTAGTGATTGCTTAAGTTTAACTACTTTAGACCTTAGTAATTTTGTATTAAATGATAATGCCAATATTAGTTGTATGTTCCAAAATACACCTAATTTAAAAACTATTTATGTAGGAAGTGGATGGAATAAGTCTAGAGAATCTAGAGGAACTTTTACTAATTGTGGAACAAGTTTTACAACAGTGAAATAAAAAACTTCAAAGACTTACCACATACCTTTTAGGGGCGAACTTGTTCGCCCCTACGTTATTAGAGATAAACCTTTGGAGATATGACAGCTCTCGCTCATTAAATATTTTCTCGTTTAGTCCATTGAGTATATATAATTATACAACCTTCCCTGGTATCCCAACAACAGTTTTACCTTCTGGTACTTCTTTTAATACTACTGAATTAGCACCTATTTTTACATTATCTCCTATTTTTATTGGTCCGAAGCACCTTTGCCCCACATCCTATTATTACATTATTTCCAATATCAGGATGTCTCTTATATTTATCTTTTCCTGTTCCTCCTAATGTAACACCATGATAAATAGTACAGTTATCTCCTATTGTAGTCGTTTCACCAATAACAATTCCCATTCCATGGTCAATAAATAATCTTTTACCTATTTTAGCTCCTGGATGAATTTCAATTCCAGTTATGAAACGTGTTATTTGAGAAATAAGTCTTGCTAGAAATTTCAGATTAATTGTATATAGTAAATGTGCAATTCGATGAAATAGAATCGCATGAAAACCTTGATATAAAAGAATAACATATAAAATATTTTTAGCTGCTGGATCTTTTTCTTGTATATTCTTTGCATCTTTATATAAGTCTTTAAGAAAATTAATCATATTACTCACCATATTATATTCTATTTATTTTTTAATAAATAGTTACATATACTTTAAGCAATATTTTTTCTTAATTCTTTGGCATGCTCTAAGGATATATCAGTTATTTCACCTGTAGAAATTCTAGCAATTTCTTTTATTGTCTCTTCTTCATTTAATAATCTTATATTTGTTTTTGTTTTTTCATTATCAGCCTCTTTACTTATAAAATAATTATAATCACCTTTTGCTGCAATTGTGGCTAAATGAGTAACACAAATAACCTGATGGTTTTTTGATATTTTCTTTATTTTCTCCCCTACCTTTTTTGCTGCTACACCACTAATTCCAGTATCTATTTCATCAAATACTAATACAGGAACTTTATCTACTGTAGCTAATACTTTCTTTATTGCTAACATTATTCTAGACATTTCTCCTCCTGATGCAATTTTTATTAATTGTTTTTCTTCTTCTCCTAAATTTGTCTTTATCATAAATTCTACTTTATCTAATCCATCTTTTTCAAATTCTTCCTTTTTTTCTATTTTTATGTTAAATTCTGCGTATTTCATTTCCAAATCTTTTAACTCTACTGTTATCTCTTTTGATAATTTTTGTGATTCTTCTTTTCTTATCTTAGTCATCTCTTTAGATAAATTTAACATCTCATCTTCTAATTTTATAGCATCTTTTTTTAATTTCTCTATATATTCTTCTAAATTCTCTATATCGAAAATCTCTTTTTCTATTTCTCTACGATAATCTAGTATCTCTTCAATATCATTTCCATATTTTCTTTTTAAATCTTGTATTAAGTCAAATCTTTTTTCTAATTCATTAAATTCATTATTATCAAAATAAATCTCTTCCTTATTTCCAGATAAATCTCTTTCAATTTCTTCTATATCATAATATGTGCTTTCTAGTCTTGATTTTAATTCTTCATACTCCTTATTATAACTACTTATTTTATCTATCTTTTTTAACGATTTTTCTAAACTTGGTAATATACTTTCATTTAATAAATAATTTGTCTCTTCTAAATTATTTGCTATTATTTCAGAATTTTGCATTAATTTTAGTTTTTCTTCTACTATTTCTTCTTCATCTTTTTTTAAATTCGCATCGTCAATTTCATTTATTTGATATCTTAATAAATCTAATTTTCTCTGTTTCTCTTTATCATCACCATAGTTCTTTTGTATTTCTTCTTTTATTTTCACATATTCTTTGTATTTTTCATTATATCTTTTCTTTATTCTTAAAATCTTTTCTCCAATATAATCATCTAAAAACATAATATGACTTCTTTGTTCTAATATTAGCTGATTATCCTTTTGTCCATGGATATCTACAATATTTTTCATAAAATCTTTTAGTTCATTTACTGTTGCCATTCTTCCATTAATTTTACACATATTTTTTCCAGATAAATTTATCTCTCTTGATACTATTATTGTTTCTTCGTCTTTATATAACATCATTTCAACAAAAGAATATTTTTCACCTTTTCTAATCATATCTTTAGAGAATCTACCACCAGCTAATATCTTAAGAGAGCCTATAATTAATGTTTTTCCTGCACCTGTTTCACCAGTCAAAACATTAAAACCTTTATTTAAGTCAATAGATATCTCATCAATTATTCCAATATTTTTTATATGTAAAGTTCCTATCATACAAACCTCCATTTAGTACATTTGTTTGTATAATATTATCAATAAAATTTTTGTTTGTCAATACATTTGTTTGTATTTATTGTGTTAAGATAAAAAATTAATGCAATAATATATACTATTGCATTTTGGGCTATCTAAAATTTTCTATTTTTCCTCTTCAACAGTTTCTACAATTGCTGTTACCATATTATTTCTTTTTCCACTATATATCAAAATGTATCTCTTTAATTACTTTTTTTAATACTTCTCTTGAATTATCAAATGTTATTTTCTCTATTGCCTTATTAAATAAGAACCACTCTACTTTTTCTACTTCACTTTTTTGAGGAATAATTATATCTGTCTTCTTTGTGGCAATAAAATATACTACTTCTTTCCATACTCCTTCCTCTGGACTATATTCTATTGTATATCTATGTTTTTCATTTACTTCAACGTCTATATTGGTTTCCTCTTTTACTTCTCTAATTGCTGTTTGAATTTCTGTCTCATTATTCTCTACATGTCCTTTTGGAAAATCCCAATGACCTTCATTGTGTTTTACTAATAATACCTTATTATTATCAATAACTATACAACCACAACTCTTTTCGTATTTCATAATAATATTCTCCTTAATAACTTTTGAATAATTATACCACGTTTTTTACATTATTGAAAGTTTCTTTTTGGGCACGGTGCTACCTTGTGCCCCTACATTTACATTCTAATATATTTAGATTACTATAACAGGGTCGGTCAAGACCGCCCCTACTTAATTTAAATTACTACTTTGCAAACTCGTCCATAACAAAGTGAACATGTACATTTACATTCTATTATATTTAAATTACTACTTCCACCTTGATACTTTGCTTGTGATACTGGATTTTGATTTATATTCTAGTATATTTAGATTATTACCTTCCTCTTCGCTTATATCAAAAATTTTGCAAATCGCATTTACATTCTACTATATTTAAATTACTACGGCAAGGAACATTTAGACTAGGAAATGAAAAACTCGTATTTACATTCT
>CAYOBB010000078.1:0-4559 GCA_964402195.1 uncultured Clostridium sp.
AGTGGAGTAACTTCTACAAGTTCATCATCTTGAATAAACTCTAGAGCTTCTGGTTCGGATGAGGCTTTAAGATTAGTTCCGCCAATTCAAATGTCTTTAGAAAAAGCTATAGAGTTTATTCAAGATGATGAACTTGTAGAAGTTACTCCACTAAATATTAGATTAAGAAAGAAAATATTAGATTCTAAAGAAAGAGAAAGAGCTGCAAGGAATAATAATAAATAAAATTATAAGAAAGAGGAAGAGATTATTATGTCTAAAAGATACAATGGAAGAAAAAAAGAATTAAAAAAAGCTTATAACCATCTATATGATATAATGAGTAAAAACAAGAAAATAAAACCAGAACTATCTGAAGATTCTAAACTAAGGATGGATATTCATAAAATAATAATTGAAGGATTAAGAGAAGGTATTACTGAAGAAGATATAATTAAAATGTTGACCATGAGAGAGGATATGAAAAAATTTGAAGAATATTTTAAAGGTTGGATAGAACACCAAAAATCAAAGATGGGAAAAGAAAGATATGATTAATAACATTGAATTAGAAAATTTAAAGGAAAAAGCTTTAGAAAATCATATACCAATTATAATGGATGATACTTTAGAAAAGATAAAAGAAATTTTAAAATTAGAAAACCCAAAAAGAATACTTGAGATAGGAACAGCTGTAGGGTACTCTGCATCAAAATTTGCAGAAGGTACTGACCAAGACTGTATTATAGATACTATTGAGATTGATGAGATAAAAGCAAATGAAGCAAAAGAAAATATAAAAAATATTGGTTTTGCAGATAGAATAAATGTAATGATTGGAAATGCAGTAGAAATTTTACCAACATTAAAAGAAAAATATGATATTATATTTATTGATGCAGCAAAAGGAAAATATCCAATTTTTTTAGAAGAAAGTTTAAAATTAATTAAAAATAATGGTCTGATTTTAGCAGATAATATATTATATAAAGGTTATGTTATGAGTGATTATAACAAACATAAACAAAGAACAGCAGTAAGACATTTAAGAGAATACATAAAAGAAATTACAGAAAATGAAAATCTAGATACAGAAATTCTAGAAATAGGAGATGGACTATCAATAACAAGAGTACATAATATTTAATTGAAACAGGATTACTAACATAAAAGTTGGAAGTCCTGTTTTTGTATAAAAATATAAAAATTGGATATATTATTATTATTAAAATATATTTAGAAAGGATTATTGAAAATGAAAGTTATTGATAAAATAGCTTTATTATTAATCGTAATAGGAGCTATAAATTGGGGACTTGTGGGAATTTTCGAATTTAATTTAGTAGATACACTTTTCGGAACAATGTCTATTGTAAGTAGAATAATATATGCACTAGTAGGAATATCAGGACTATGGGGAATAAAATTATTATTTGATAAAGATTAATTTTTTGTGCAGTCTGCTTTTCTTTATTTAAAAGGCACTCTATTTTGTTAGAGTGCCTTTAAGTAGTGTATATTAAACATTTTCAGTCATAACAGGTATTACTTGTTTTTTTCTAGATACTACTCCTTTTAAAAGGGCAGTATTATTTTCAAGCTTAACTGAATAAGATTTTTCTACTATATCAGAGCGATTTCCTAAAACAATCACTTGAGAATTACTATTAACAATATCAGTTATCAAAAGTAAATTTACATCTAAGTTTAGTTTTTTAATTTCTTGATTCATAACTTCTTCAATTTCTTCTTTTCTTTTCATAACATCATCAATGTCAACAGTGTTTACTTGAGCGATTTTAGCATTAACTGTTCCAGCAAGTTTTGTTTCTTTTGCGTCAAGGTTAAGTAATTCTTGACTAGAAAAACCAGATAAATCAGTACCAGATTTTAATAAATCAAGTCCATAAGTTTGTAAATCTATATTTGCTATTTTTGCTAACTCATTAGCTACTTTTACATCTTCTTCTGTACAAGTAGGAGATTTAAAAAGTAAAGTATCTGATATTATAGCACTAGCCATAACTCCAGCTATATAAGATGGAATGTCAACATTATTTTGCATGAATAGTTTGTATAAAATAGTACAAGTACATCCGAACAGGTTCTGCATAATAATATAATGGCTCTAAAGTAACAAGACCAGCAATTCTATGATGGTCAACAACCATTTGTATGTTTGCATTTTGAATATTATCTACACTTTGAGAAAATTCATTATGATCTACTAATATAACAACATCATTTTCACTAACTGAAGAAAGTAATTCTGGTGCCTCAATTTTAAAATAATCAAGTGCATATTCAGTTTCTTTAGAAATATTACCAAGTCTTTTAGGTTCTGCTACTTTTCCCAATTTTGTTTGAAGATAAGCCATAGCAATACTAGAAGCTATTGAATCTGTATCAGGACTTTTATGTCCAAAAACTAATATTTTATTTTCCATATAAATTCTCCATTTCTTTTTAAATTTTACTATACAATATTATATCAATTTTAAAATTAAATCAATAGTTAAAGAGTTATTATTTCCTGTTTATTATATTTCTAAAAAAAATCTTCAAAGAACTTTTCAAAAGGAATAAGAGAAATTTCTGCACAAAATTCATTATTATTTAATAAATATTCGTATCTATCAGGTAAATTTTGAGGAAGAGGTAATATTTTTTATAATTTGATTTATGACTTGCAGAACCATATTTGGTGTTTTCATGTATATCTTTAGTTCTTATTTGTGTCTCATAAAAAAATTATTCCTTTTGCTAGTAATATGTAAAGATTGATAGGAAGAATTTTTAGAATTTTCTATATAATTTCTATATCTTTCAGTTATCAGTATTGCATTTGGAATAGAAGATAATATGATACAAGTTTGAAGAAAATGACTTTGAATAAAACTTTAATTGTATTTATATTGACAAGATACCCTGGTGGGGTGTAAAATCTATAACTGAGATATAGTATATTAATGAAATTTTGTACAAGGAGATTGATTTAAATTGGAAAGGTATGAGGAAATAGAAAGAACTATTGTCACAAATTATCGTAAAAAAATATGGCGAAAGTTTGTTAAAGGAGTTCAAGAATATGATATGATTCAGGAAGGTGACAAAATAGCTGTTTGTATATCTGGTGGGAAAGATTCTATGTTACTTGCAAAGTGTTTTCAAGAACTCAAAAAACATAGAAAAATGAAATTCGATTTAGTTTTTATTTGTATGAATCCTGGATATAATGAGATAAATAAGCAAAAGATAATTTCTAATAGTAAGCTTTTAAATATTCCGATTACGATGTTTGAAACAGATATATTTGATAGAGTGGCGAATATTACTGATCATCCATGTTATATATGTGCAAGAATGAGAAGAGGCTATTTGTATGAAAAAGCCAAGGAATTTGGATGTAATAAAATAGCTCTTGGACATCATTTTGACGATGTTATTGAAACTATACTTATGGGAATGTTCTATGGAGCACAAATACAAACAATGATGCCTAAAGTAAGAAGTACATCTCATCTAGGCATGGAACTTATTAGACCACTTTATTTAGTTAAAGAAACAGATATTATAAGCTGGAAAGAAAAAAATGATTTAGAGTTTATACAATGTGCTTGTAGATTTACAGAACGCTGTACAATGTGTGATAATAGTGATAGTGGTTCAAAGAGAGAAGAAATGAAACAACTTATAAAGAAATTAAGAAAAATTTATTCAAATATAGATATGAATATTTTTAAAAGTGTAGAAAACGTTAATCTTGATACTATTATTTCGTATCGACAAGAAGGAAAAACACATCATTTTTTAGACAATTATAATAAAAAATTATAAAAAAGGTATATTTTTAAGTTTTATTAACAATTTTTGAAATGAATTCTGAACTTAAATGATAAGATAGAAGTACTAGGAAGAAAACTCTAGTATTTTTTTATTTAATATGATATAGTATCGAAAAAAGAATAGGAGAATATATAAATGAAAAAACCAGAATTATTAGCTCCAGCAGGAACATTTGAAAAAGCGAAAATTGCATTTTTATATGGAGCAGATGCAGTATATTGCGGAACATCAACTCTTTCATTAAGAACGAGAGCGGAAATGCAAGATGATGATTTAGCTAAAACAATAGAATATGCTCATAATATAGGGAAAAAAGTATATACAGCTATTAATATATATGCATGGGATGAAACTTATGATGAAATAAAAAAACAAGCTAGGATGCTTAATGAATTAAAAGTAGATGGAATAATTGTAGCAGATGGTGGAGTTGTAGAAATAATAAAAGAGGAAGCTCCAGATATAGATATACATATTAGTACTCAAGCAAATACTATAAGTTATCACTCAAGTAAGTTTTGGTATAATAATGGAGCTAAAAGAGTTATATTAGGAAGAGAAATGAATAAAAAACAAATAAAATCTTTAATGGAGAATAAACCTAAAGATTTAGAAGTTGAAATGTTTATTCATGGTGCAATATGTTTTGGGTATTCTGGAAGATGCTTTTTAAGTGACTTTTTAGCAGGTAGAAGTGCTAATTTAGGAGATTGTGCTCAAAGTTGTAGATGGGC
>CAYOBB010000079.1:0-1657 GCA_964402195.1 uncultured Clostridium sp.
TATAATGTGTATTTCATCTATAAATAAAATAATATCTTTAACCTTTTTTACTTCCGCCATACACTTTTTTATTCTATCTTCAAAATCCCCTCTATATTTACTTCCAGCTAATACTTGTGAAATATCTAAACTAACTATTCTTTTATTTCTTAATACATCAGGTACATTTTCAGAAATAATTTTTTGTGCTAGCCCCTCTATAATTGCTGTTTTTCCTACTCCCGCTTCACCTATTAAACATGGATTATTTTTTGTTCTTCTTGATAAGATTTCTATTACTCTTTCTGTCTCTTTTTCTCTTCCTATTACTGGATCTAATTTTCCTTCTTTAGCAATGTTAGTTAAATCTATACTAAATTGATTTAATGTTGGTGTTTTTTCATAACTATTATTTTTAACATTTTCCTCTTTATCAGATGAAAAGTCTTGAATTACGTTTGTTATATCATCATATAATTTATTTAAATTTACACCTAAATTAATTAATATTCTATTTGCTAAACAATCTGTTTCTTTCATTATTCCTATTAACAAATGCTCAGTTCCAATATAATCTGATGATATTTTTTTAGCTTCTAAATATGCATTTTCCAAAACTCTTTTTGACCTTGGAGTAAATCCAATTACTCCATAACTTGTATTTTCTTCTCTTCCTATTAATTCTTCTATTTCTTCATAAACATCTTCTATTAATATTTTATTATTTTTAAAAGCCTTTCCTGCGATACTATTTTCTTCTTCAATTAATCCATACAATATATGTTCTGTCCCTATATATGTATGTCCAAATTCCTTAGCAATCTCTTCTGATATCTCAATTACCCTTTTAGCACTTTCAGTAAATTTATATTCCATAAAAATCCTCCTACTTGTGCTTATAGTTTTTACATTATTGGAATATTTATACATTAATAAAATTATATCTTAAGTTAATGAAATTGTTGTTCTTACTCAAATAAATCAAGACTAGCCATTTAATAACTAGTCTTTTGGTTTTGTTATATTTTCTAATTTTTTAACTATTCTTTTTTGTTCATCTAAGCTTACCCAATGATCATATGAAGGTATAAATTCTCCATATTTGGTAGCGTCATCACCTTTTTCATATTTCTCTTCTTTTTCCATAATAATCACCTTAAATTTATTATGTACTTTGAAAGAAATATTATTCAGAAATCTCAGTTTTTTCTAATTCAGATGTGCAATTAGGGCATCTAGTCGCTTTATATTTTATTTCTGTTAAGCAATATGGACATATCTTTGTTTCTGGTTCTTTTTTAGGTTCTTCTTCGTTTTTCTTTCCTCTTTTTACTATTTGTTTTTCAACATCTTCTATTTTTCTATTTAATTTATTAATATATTTAATTGCTATAAATATAGAAAATGCCACTATTAAAAAGTTTATTATTGATGTTATAAATGAACCTATTTTCATTTGAACTTGCCCTATATTTAATACCCAATCTGCATAATCAATATTTCCTGTAAAAACAGCTGTAAATGGCATTATAACGTCATTTACAAGTGATGTAACTATTGACTGAAAAGCTCCACCTATAACAACACCTACTGCTAAATCTAGTATATTTCCTTTCATTGCAAATTCTTTAAATTCTTTTATTATTTTCATTTTTCCTAGTAGATGTAAGCTTTCAAA
>CAYOBB010000079.1:1667-4558 GCA_964402195.1 uncultured Clostridium sp.
TCTTTTTCTAGAGATGCTTCACTTTGGTAGGCATCTGATTTTTTGCCTACCGTTTCATATTCTGCAACTACTGTGGAATTATCCATTTCCATTACTACATTATATTTACTCATTTTTCCTAGTAGATGTTAGCTTTCAAAGCTTACATCTCTCCTTTCCCGTAAGCTTTTGAAAGCTTACATAAACTGGATGGGTGAAAATTATTTTTCACCCTTTACTCCTTTATATTGATTTTTTAATACTATCTATATATCCATTAGCAATAATGCTATATTAAAAAAAATTAATACTGAACATGTATCTACTATAGTTGTAATTAATGGTGCAGCCATTATAGCTGGATCTAATTTTAATTTTTTTGCAGCAATAGGTAAAATACATCCTAACGATTTTGACAATACTACAACTACAAATAGCGTTATTCCTACTACAAGTGCAAGTTGCATGTTGTTATATTGTAGCATAATACGAATTGTATTTACTATAAACAGTGCAATACCTACTAATACTGATACTCTGATTTCTTTCCACCATGCTCTAAAAAAGTCTTTCGTTTTTATTTCATCTTTAGCTAAACCCCTTATTATCAATGTCGAACTTTGAGAACCACAATTTCCACCAGTATCCATAAGCATTGGAATAAAAGCTACTAACAAAGGTACTGCAGCAAATGCATTTTCGTAATTAGTTATAATTCCACCTGTAACTGCAGATGAAATCATTAATAGTAATAACCATAAAATCCTATTTTTAGCATGAGTAAATACTGATGTTTTGAAATAACTGTCTTCTGCTGGAGTGATAGCTGCCATTTTTTCAAAGTCCTCTGTTACTTCTTCCTGAAGTACGTCTATTGCATCATCTATAGTTATAATTCCTACTAATCTTTCTTCTTTATCAACAACAGGTATAACCGTTTTATCATATTTATCAAATTTTTTTACTACTTCTTCCTGATCATCTGTTGTATAAACTTTAATTGGATTTTGATGAATTATTTCTTTTATATTTTCATTTTCATTAGCTAAAATAATATCTTTTAAATATACTATTCCTATTAATTCCCTAGTCATCGAAAGAACATAACAAGTATAAATATTTTCTATATCAATACCTACTTTTTTTATTTTCTGTATTGCCTCTTGTGCTGTCATATTTTCTTTCAAATCAACAAATTCAGTTGTCATTATACTTCCGGCACTATCTTCAGGATAATTTAGTAATTCATTAATTATTTTTCTATCTTCAGTATTAACAGATTTTAGAATACGTTTCACAACATTTGCAGGCATTTCTTCTATTAAATCTACAGTATCATCCATAAACAAGTCATCAATAACTTCTTTTAATTCATTATCAGTTAATGCATTAATTAATTTCTCTTGCATATCTGATTCCATATACGAAAATACATCTACAGCTTTATCTTTTGATAATAAACGATATACAATTAATATTTTATCCTCTTCTAAATTATCAAATAATAGAGGTATATCTGCACTATTTAGTTCTTCTAAATATTCTTTTAGTTTTGCAAAATTTTTATTTTCTAAATATTCTTCTACTTCTTTTATCATTTATTATCATCTCCTTTTAATTTATGTGTTAAATCTATTTGTATTTTCTTTTTCTATTTTACAAGCCTTTACTTTTAAAATTCTTCTTTCTTCTAGTTCTTCTATTTTGAATACTACATTTTCTGTTTCTATTTCAGGCTTTTCTTCTTCTTCTGGTATGCGATCTAATAATTCAAACAAATATCCTGAAAGAGTATCATAATCCCCCTCTGGAATATCAACTTTTAAGATTTTTCTTAAATCTATTATTGAAATGTTACCATTAAACATATATGTGTTTTCATCAATTTTCTCATATTCTTCTTCAGCAATATCATATTCATCATACATGTTCCCAACAATCTCTTCTAAAACATCTTCCATTGTAACAATTCCAGCTGTTCCGCCATATTCATCTACTACAATAGCCATTTGCATCTTATTTTTCTGCATTTCTTTAAATAGCTCATTTACAACTTTAGTTTCTGGTACAAAAAATGCATCTTTCTTTATTTTCTTTAATTTTGTACTAGGTGTTGCTTTTAGTAATTCTTTTATATATAAAACACCTGTAATATCATCAATATTATCATTATACACAGGAATTCTACTATATCTAAATTCATTATGAAATTCTTTTTCAAGTTCAGCGACTGTCATATTTTCGTCTACGGCACACATTTCAGTTCTATGAATCATAATTTCTGAAACAGTTATATCATCAAATTCAAATATATTATTTATCATCTCTTTTTCTTCACTATTAATCGTTCCTTTTTCTTGTCCTACATCTACCATCATTCTTATTTCTTCTTCAGTTACAACTTCTTCGTCATCTTTACCTACTCCAAATATTTTCGATATTATATCTGTAGAAATTGTTAATAATTTTACAAAAGGAGATGCTATTATAGCTATAAATCTAATTATTCCTATTGCAATTCTGGAAACTTTCTCAGAATATTTCATGCCAATCCTCTTCGGAACTAATTCTCCAAAAACTAAAGTAAAATATGAAAGAATAATTGTAATAATTACAATAGAAATTGCCCTCCATGTATTTACACTTAAAATATTAGTAATATTAAATAATACAAACGCTAATTTTTCTGCAAAAACATCTGAAGCAAATGCACTAGATAAGAAACCTGCTAAAGTTATTCCAATTTGAATTGTGGCTAAAAAAGCACTCGGATTTTTAAGCATTTTTTCAATCTTTTTAGCCCTTTTGTCACCTTCTTTTGCATTTAATGAAATTCTCGCATCATTTAATGAAATAAATGCAATTTCTGTTGCAGCAAAAAACGCATTTATAAATATAAGTATTATTAATAC
>CAYOBB010000080.1:0-4544 GCA_964402195.1 uncultured Clostridium sp.
AATAAAATAATAAATCCACAAACAAAAATAATAAAAGAAGAAATAATAGAAATAAAAAAATTGTCCTTTTTAGACGAAGTATCTTTTTTTATTTCTAATAATATAGGAATTAGAAGAATTGAGTTATAACTCGTATAAACAAGTGAACTTGTAAACCATCCAGATAAAGACAAATTATAAGAAAATGTTTCTGACTGATAAGAAAACAGACATATAAAAATAATAATTAATAAACAAGGAACCAAGAATATATTTAATTTTGAAAGACCATTTTTGCCAGATTTTAATATAGAAAAAGAAATAATACATAAAATAATACTTCCACATAAAGTATTTATATGAAGAACCTCATTTAGAAAAGAGCTAAAACCAGCAACCATTATAAAAAAACTAATTAATAGAAAGAATAAAACAATAAAATTTATACATGTTCTAAAAATAATATTATTAAAAGTCTTTTTTAATACTTCATGATACGATTTTTCTTTTTTTTGAAGAGTGAAGAATATAATAATTCCAAAAAAAATGCTAGAAAAAGTCAATCCTAAAAAGCCATTATATCCAAAAGAATAAAAAAATAACTTTATTTCAGCACCAGAAATAAAACCAGCTCCAATTAAAGTGCCAATAATAATAAATGAAATACTAAAAATATAAGCCATATTACCACTCCTTTATTTTCAGTATATTAAAAAATATTAGTATTAGAACAAAAGGGGACATTCTCTAAAATTAGACTATCAAAATTATTCCAGAGTTCCCGTCTTTATTCGTATGCCATGTTTACGCAAGTAAAATTGTGTGCTTCATTTTACCCAAGGCTTTATATTATAGGAAATCCGAAGAACTTTCTCATAATATAAGAAAAGTGGCTTCGCCACATGTCATGCACTTAGTGCGGGCGAATTAATGAAACTTAAGCTTGTTGTATAGGAAATTTTAAAGTTCTTTTTGATTGCTTTTTCCTATACAATAAAAAATATACGGCAATTTTTAAAAATGCCGTATATTTAATGACGATCACTATCTTCTATACCATTAACAACCCAAGTTCTAAACCACTTGGCTGTTAGTCAATCTTGATCAGTCTCTTCTAAAATTTTTAAATTATCTATAGAAAAACGAAGACAATCATTTATGAACTCATTTACAGAAGTAAGGTTATTATCTAGGACAATTCTTCTCACATTCTCTAATAATTCTGTTTCAATTCTACATGTAAACTGTTCATATTCTTTCTTTTTTCTACTTTTAATAACAAAATTTGCCATAAAAATCACCTCAATGTAATTTTAATACAATAAAAAAATATAAGATATATTCTAAAAGAAGTTAAAAAAGAATATAAAAATGCATTATATTTTTTGTTTTATGTATAGAATATTTAAAACAATGTAAAATATAGTTAGAAATGAAATTACAAAAAATTAAAATAAATTTAAAGAAGATTACTAAAATCAGTTATATAATATATACCAAAATTTTTATATGATTTCTACATATTATAAAGAAAAGGAGAGAAATATGGGAGAATTCATTATAAAAAAGTCTAAAAAATCAAATATCTATAAAAGTATTAGATTTCCAGTAGAAATTAACGATCAGATATATGAAATTATAAATAATTTAAATGAAGGGTTAGAAAAGAAAATGTATTCATTTAATGGATTTGTAATATCTGCATGTGAATTTGCATTAGAAAATATAAAAGAGGAAAAAGAAAAATAAATTTTTAAAGATTGTTTGTTATAGATTTACAAATATAAAATTGTTAATTCATTTATTAATGTAGTGTATAGAAAATCCTATTAAGTAAGGAAAGCGGTTTTCCCACATATAAAAAATACTTAGCATCTACATGAGTCAATGTAACTTAACTTTCTTGTATATGGAAAAATTTAAAGTTATTTAAAAATAAAAGTAGATTTTTCATATACAATAATAAAAGGTAGAGAACTAAAAGTCTCTACTTGGTGCACCAGGAGAAATTCGAATCCTCGGGTGGCTTTTATTCAAAAGACCCTCAGTGCTAGAAGAAGTTTTGAAAGCACAATGGATAGTGAAAAACAAAAATTTTCACTATCCCTGTTACTTTCACAGTATTTTATGATATAATGTTTATCAATATATAGAAAGGGTTTTACTTTATGGGTAATATACAAAAATATTATGAAAAAATGGAAGATGCTTTGCCACATCCAATAGTTAAAAAATTTATAAATATGGATATTAAACCTAAAAAAGCTATTGACTTGGGGTGTGGAGCTGGCAGAGATACAATATATTTAATTAAAAATGGATGGAATGTTTTATCAATTGATAGAGAAGATACTAGAGAAATTATATCTAGTAAACTAAATACTGATGAGATAAAAAGATTTGACTTTAAATGTCAAAATTTTGAAAGTATAGAATTAGAAAATACAAATTTATTAGTAGCAAATTTTAGTATTCCGTTTTGTAATAAAAATAAATTTAAAGAATTTTGGAAAAAAATAAGTGATAGTATTTCTAGTGGGCGGATACTTTGTTGGAAATTTCTTTGGATTAAATGATTCATGGGCAAAATTAAAAGAACAAATGGTATTTTTATCTAAGGAACAAGTTTTAGATTTATTTAAAGATTCTTTTGAAATATTAGAGATAAATGAGATTAAAAAAGATGGAAAAACAGGATTAGGGAAAATGAAACATTGGCATATATTTAATATTATAGCACAAAAAAGCAATGAAAGAGTGTATAAACTTTAAACTTCTTATGATAATTTTTTTAAAAATTAATAATTGAATTGATAAAATTTAGCTCTTTGATTCATTTCTTTATTTATTTGAAGATTTCTTAATAATTCTATTTTTTCTTTTATCTTAGAATTATCATACAGAAATGTCTTAGCTACGCTACTTTCATTTGATACATTATTAAAATTTATTTTTTCAACATAAATAATATTCTTTTTTCTAAAGCCTAATCTTTTCTCATATATCAGTTTAACATTACTAAGTTTTCACTGTCTTATCTGATAATTTTAATTTCTTTTCTTGAAAATAATAAAAATATATTTCCATATTCATCAATCCATTCGTTTTTTCTTAAAACAGATAGTCTATCAAGTAAAAGAGCATATAAAAGTATACTATCTTTTATAATAAGGATTTGTAAATAATTCTTTTGGAACTTGATAAAAAGTATTTTCAAGATATTCATTTGCTTTATAAGGTATAAAATTCATAGCAATGAACATTTTTGAATAGTCTTGAACAATGAAATTTATATGTAACAAGGCTTTTGAAGTAAATTAATTGATATAAGAAAAATTGAAAACAATTGAAATTATTTTATTGTTGAAAGTTATAATATCATTTAATTGTAACACTACAAATTATGGAAGAGAAAAAGAAAGCTAGCTTTGAAGAACAGTTGAAAAAATATAATTCAACACAAAATTATCCAGTCATACATATTAATACTACATTTGAAAAATTGGTAAATGCTATTCAAGATATAATTGATGACCGAGATTATGAACTTAAAGAAGTATTAGATGATTATCTTAACTATTGCTACACAGATAAGCTTATTACTGTTTCAGACTCATGGAAGTATATGCGTATGCAACTTGCAGGAGCCACTATTAATTTCAATATGGATAACGATATTTATTATGATAATGCAGGACGTGGATTTAGAGCTCATGATTATCTAGGATTATATAATAAAAAAAGTGTACGTGCTATTGGTAAAATTTGTGCTAGAATTACAGCAGTTAAAACGAAGGATGGTATGCAGTATAATGCTGAGTTTGGAGAAATTACAGAAGAAAGAAAAGAGAAAATTCTAAAAGCTGTAGATTATGGAAAATTGCTTGGATATGATTTGAGCAATAGTTTACATAGATATTTTTTTGTTGAGAAATTCTATGAAACAGATTTTAGAAAAATTACACCGAAATCTCCAATGGGAACACATATTTTTGACTTATCACAAGTGTTAGGTTTAAATGAAATTCCAAATACGGACAAAATAGCAAAATTATTGAAAGAAAAAACATGGAATTAGAAAATATGCCAATAAAGAATTATAATTTATAAAATTAGGAGGATATAATACAGTTTAATAATAGCCAGTATTTTTAATATAATAGCCTTTAAAAGCTAATATATCTATAAACCCTTAATTATTTTGTAGCTTCTTTAATTGCCTCATCAATATCAGCTTTTATTAGTTGTTTGATTCCAGAACTAATAGCAATTTTCCAGCATGTATTTTTCTTCTAAATCGATTCTCGTAAAAATTACATATACATTTCCTTCATTATCATAATAATGTTTCTTTATTTTTGAAATTTTCTAAAATTTCTTAAAAAATCCAATAAAATGGTCGAGGTGGACGCTTGGGTTGAGGCTGTAAGCTTTGAAACAGCTTAATTTCAAAAAAGGCTGTCAAGCAGTTTGTAAGCAGTTTCTCAAAAGTGGCTGAGAAAGGCTATCGAAGGCTATAATGCAGTTAAAAAATTTGAGGAAGGCTTAATAAATTTTTTGTAATA
>CAYOBB010000081.1:0-4534 GCA_964402195.1 uncultured Clostridium sp.
ATGTAAGTTCATATTTACTTACATTAGTGCACTTACCTGTAATAGGATCTAAATCAATTTTACTCTCTGGCAAATCTAAATTTAAATACCCTTTTTCCATTCTTTTATTTTTCAAAACTCGAGCAAGTTCAGCCATTAATTTAAAATTACCAATATATTTTTCATATTTTTCTAAAACTTTTTTATCAGTTCCATCAATAATCTTTTGAACATCAGTATAATTCATCCTTTCAGTAACTCTAATAACACCCTTATATACATCTGAAGCTATAACATTTCCTTTTTCATCTATTTCCATTTGAACAGATAACGTATATCTATCTTGACCCGCATTTAAACTACAAAGTCCATTTGAAAGTTCTCTAGGAAGCATTGGAATTACTCTATCTAACATATAAACACTAGTACCTCTAATTCTAGCTTCTCTATCTAACTGACTTCTATCTTTAACATAATGGCTCACATCAGCAATATGAACATCTAAAATATAATTTCCATTTTTATGTTTTTCTAACATTATAGCATCATCTAAATCTTTAGCATCTTCCCCATCAATAGTGAAAACTGTCTTATTTCTTAAATCGACTCTATTTTCTATATCAGATAAATCAATTTCATCTCCAAAACTTCTAGCCTCAAGCACAACATCTTCAGGAAATCTAGCAGGTAAATCATATTCTTTAATCAAACTCATCATATCAACACCAGCTTGATTAATATTTCCAATTACTTCAATAATCTCACCTTCAGCTTTTCTTCCCTTTTCTGGATATTTAGTAATTTTAACTACAACCTTATGATTATTTCTTGCCTTTCCAAAATTCTTTTTAGAAATAAAAATATCTGAACCAAACTTTTTATCATCAGGAACCACAAAACCAAAGCTTTTGTTATACTGAAAAGTGCCCACTAAAGTTTGTTTTCCTCTTCTTACAATTCTTACAACTTTCCCTTCTTTTCTTTTTCCACTTTCTTTATTACTTGTTATTTCTACCTCAACAACATCCTCATTTAGAGCTCCGTTTACATTTTCCTTTGAAATATAAATATCATCTAAACTTTCCTGTTCAGGTTTTACAAAACCAAAGCCCTTTTCATTAGCAGAAAAAATGCCTATTAGTTTTTCATTTTCTCTATCTTTCATAATAACCTCTTTATATTTTTTACACAAATTAGGGCAGATGTATATAATCTGCCCTAATTTGATAATATTAATTCTATTTTGTTAAACCTAAAATAGTAAGAACTATAGTTAAAATAACGAAAATTATACCAAAAGCAATTGTCATTCTTTTTAGCTTTCCCTCTTTAGTTCTCCCTTTATTCTTTTCATAAAAATTTGAACTAGAAGAACCCATAATAGCACCAGAAGCTCCTCCATCTTCACTTCTCTGAATCAAAGTTAAAATTATAATCACTACACAAATTATAGCATAAACAATATATAATACATTTTTTAATACAGTCATAGTTATATCCTCCAATATTTGTCTTTATTCATGTTTTTCATTGTAACATATATAAAATATAATTGCAAATATTATTTTAATAAATCAAAAATATATCTTATTATTAGTACTTTTGTAGGGGCGAGCATTGCTCGTCCGCAAATATGTAAAATTGTTTTTTTTTGGATTAACCAAATCTGATTCTAACAAACGTTTGCAATAAATATTAATAGTATCCTTAATTTGAGCTGTAAGAAGCAATTATATCTAATAATTTCTTTAAATTTTATTTCAAATTCTCACTACATCTTTTACAAATAGTAGGATGTTTCTTATCTTTTCCTACAGTCTCAGAATACATCCAACATCTTTCACATTTCTCCCCATCAGCCTTTTCAACCTTTATACCAATTTCTCCGTCATCTTCTCTTTTATTATTTTCTACCAAAACTTCTGAAACTATAAATACTTGTGCTAATAAATCTTTTTCATTATTTATTTTTTTATATAAATCATCTTCAGCAAATAAAGTAACCTTTGCATCTAAAGAATTACCTACTATTTTATCCATTCTAGCTTCTTCTATTTTTTTACTAACATCTTGTTTTAATTTTATAATTTTATCCCATTTTTCAGAAATCTCTTTATTATCATATCTTTCATCTGCCTCAGGATAATATGTAAGCATTACACTTTCAACATCTTCATCTTTTCTATGAGGCATAGCTTTCCATATTTCCTCAGCAGTATAGCAAGTCATAGGAGCTAGTATCTTCACTAAAGCAAGTAAGATTTCATACATAACAGTTTGTGCAGATCTTCTTGTATTTGAATCTGGTTTTTCAGTATATAGTCTATCTTTTATTATGTCTAAATAAAAATTACTCATGTCTGTAACACAAAATTGATTAATAGCCTGATAAGCATTATGAAACTCATAAACATCATATGCAGCAGTGCAATCTCTTATTAATTTATTAAGTCTTGTTAGTGCCCATTTATCAATTTCTTCTAACTCTTCATAAGGAATAGGTAAATTAACAGGAAAATCATAAGTATTACCTAAAATATATCTAGCAGTATTTCTTATTTTACGATAAACTTCTGTTACTTGTTTTATTATTCCTTTAGACACACTTACATCAGATTTATAGTCAGAAGATAACACCCATAATCTTAATACATCAGCACCAGATTCATTTATAATTTCTTGTGGAGCTATAACATTTCCAATTGACTTAGACATTTTTCTTCCTTTTTCATCAATTGTATATCCATGAGTTACAACCTCTTTGTAAGGAGCTCTACCTTTTGTTGCAACTGAAGTAAGTAAAGAAGATTGGAACCACCCTCTATATTGATCACTTCCTTCTAAGTAAAGATTAGCTTCAGGTAATCCTCTTTCAACAAGTACAGATTCATGAGTAGAACCAGAATCAAACCATACATCCATAATATCTGTTTCCTTTTTAAAATGGGTACAACCACACTCACATTTAGCATTTTCTGGCATCAATTCCTCCACTGGCATATCAAACCAGCTATTTGACCCTTTTTCCTTAAATATCTCTTGAACCTTTTTTAAACTCTCATCTGTAACATACTCTTTTTCACAGTCTTCACAATAAAATATAGGAATAGGAACTCCCCATGTTCTTTGACGAGAAATACACCAATCATTTCTATCTTCTACCATTTTAGTAATTCTTTCTTCTCCCCACGCCGGATACCATTTAACTGTTTTTATAGCGTCCAAAGTCTCTTTTCTAAAACCATCTACAGACGCAAACCATTGGCTAGTAGCTCTGAAAATAATAGGATGCTTACATCTCCAACAATGAGGATAAGAATGATTAATAGCTTTACTTGCAAGAAGTAAATTATGTTCATCTAACCACTTAATTATCTCTTTATTTGATTTAGCATAATACATACCAGCAAAAGGTCCAGCCTCTTCTGTTTGATGTCCTTTTCCATTAACAGTTACTACTATATCTAAATTATTCTTTAATCCACAAAGATAATCTTCTTTACCATATCCAGGAGCAGTATGTACAGCACCAGTACCAGTGTCAAGCTCAACTTTAACAGTATCATCACTGCCTAAAACAACTTTAGAATCTCTATCTAAAAATGGATGTCTGCAAATTATGCCTTCTAACTTTTCACCTTTTACTTCTTTTATGACTTCATAATTTTCGATTTCAGCAATTTTCATTACTTCTTCTACTAAACTACTAGCAATAATTAATTTATCATTTCCTGTAAATACTAAACTATAATTAAACTCTCCTCCAACAGTAATCCCCATATTACCAGGAAGAGTCCATGGAGTAGTTGTCCAGATTACAACATATGTATCTTTTTCATCAAACAAACCTTTAGCATCTTTAACTGGAAATTTAACATAAGCTGTATTAGAATTCACATCTTTATATTCAATCTCAGCTTCTGCTAACGCAGTTTCACAATCAGTACACCAATAAACAGGTTTTAATCCTTTATAAATATAACCTTTTTTATACATATCCGCAAAAACGCCAATTTGTTTAGCCTCCATTTGAGGTTGATAAGTAATATATGGATTATCCCAATCCCCTAAAACACCTAATCTTTTAAAACCTTCAGTCTGTTTATCTTTATATTCAGCAGTAAAATTCTTACATGTATCTCTAAACTTAGTTACAGGAATTTCATCTCTATTTAAACCTAATAATTGAATAGCCTTTTTCTCTGTAGGCATACCATGAGTATCATAACCAGGAATAAAAGGAGTATAATAACCTTTTAAATTCTTATATCTAACAATAGTATCCTTTAGAACTTTGTTCAAAGCATGACCAATATGAATTTCACCATTAGCATAAGGAGGACCATCATGTAATACAAAAGGCTCCTTTCCCTCATTTTTCTTTAGCATCTTTTCATATAACCCATTTTCAAACACTTCTTTTAAAATTCTAGGCTCCTTTTCTGGAAGACTAGCTCTCATTTGAAAATCAGTATTTGGTAAATTTAAAGTCTTAGCATAATCAATCTTTTCCTTTTCTTCACTCATAATATATACCTCCTTAAAATTTTATAAT
>CAYOBB010000082.1:0-4514 GCA_964402195.1 uncultured Clostridium sp.
ATAATCAGCAACTTTATATGAACCAGAACAGTAAAAATCACCTGCGGTATCTGTTTCAACTAAGTTCTCTTCTAAGCCTATAGATGCAGTAATTAACTTGAAAGTAGAACCAGGTTCATAACCATCAGAGATAGACTTGTTACGCCACATTTTTTGAAGTGATTCAGATTGTTCTGTTTTAGAAAGAACATCCCAAGTATTGGCTAAAGTAGAATCATTTATAGTGAAAGGTGTATTTAAATTATAATTAGGGTAATTTGCCATTGCTAAAATATTTCCAGTAGATGGCTCCATAATTATTACACTTCCGCCATTTGATGCTTTATTTTCTATTACAGCTTGTTCTAAATACTTTTCTGCAATAGATTGAATATTAGCATCAATTGTTAAATATATATCATTACCATTTTCAGCAGGAATATATTGTTCATTATCATCAGAAATAGCTTGTTTATTAACATTAGTAGAAGTTACAATTCTTCCAGGAGTACCAGTTAAAACATCATCCCAAGCTGCTTCAATTCCTTCTAATCCTTGATTATCATCTCCGCAAAAACCTATGACACTAGAAGCTAAAGTATCATAAGGATAATATCTTTTTGAATCCTCATCGATATTTATTCCAGAAGCAATATTTTTTTCAGTCATCCAATTTTCTAAATTTTCTACAATTTCTTTTTCTACTTTTTTAGCAATAGTAACAACTGAAGTAGAAGAATTTAATTTTTCTAATATTTCATTATAATCTAAAGAAAATATTTCAGAAAATCCAGAAGCTAAAACATCATTAGGAACTATTTTTCCATCTGAATAATATACTTGTTCTGGTGTTAAAGTAATTGTGTCTACAGCTGCACTTCTAGCTAGTACCTTTCCAGTTGCATCATATATATTTCCTCTCTTAGAACTTATAGTTTGACTAGAAGTCTGTTGTTTATATGCTACTGTACTATATTCTTTACCTTTTATAAATTGTATATATCCAATTCTAAATATTAAAGCTGTAAATAAAAAAAGGAAAATGCATAATATAGCTAATGATTTCTTATTATAAGTTTGCTTTCGCTTGGTTTCTAAAGCTTTATTATTCTTTTTTATTATTCTTTTGTTTTTCATTATAATCACCACTTAATTTAGATTAATATAATTATTGTATATTATAGATAAATAAAAATCAATATGATATAATCTAAAAAAAGGTGATAAAAATGAATTTATTAGAAGAAACAAAATTTATTATGAAGAAAAATAATATATCTGCAAATAAAAGTTTAGGACAAAACTTCTTAATTGATGAAAACGTTGTAAATGGAATAGTAGATAAAGCAGATATATCTGAAAATGATATTGTTATAGAAATTGGACCAGGACTAGGAACAATGACTAAAAAATTACTAGAAAAGGCTAAAAAAGTTATTTGCATAGAGCTAGATAAAAGAATGATTAAAATTCTAGAAGATAGGTTTAGTTTGTATGATAATTTTGAATTAATAAATGAGGATATACTAAAAGTAGACTTAAAGACTTTAATTAAAGAAAATAAGACAGAAGGAATTAAAAATGTAAAAGTTGTTGCAAATCTACCCTATTATATTACAACTCCTATTATCATGAAATTATTAGAAGAAAAACTAAATATAGAAAGTATAACTGTAATGGTTCAAAAGGAGGTAGCTGAAAGATTAGTAGCTGCCCCTGGAGAAAAGTTAGCAGGAAGTATAACATATTCAATAAATTATTATACAACTTCAGAAATAGTAATGACTGTTCCAAATAACTCTTTTATTCCAGAACCTGAAGTAACATCAGCAGTCATAAATTTAAAGGTATTAAAAGAACCAAGAATTAAAGTAAAAGATGAAGAGAAATTTTTTAAAGTAATAAAAGTAGCTTTCATGCAAAAAAGGAAGACTTTATTAAATGCACTAGTAAATGGAGGAATATTTAAAAATAAAGAAGAAGCGGAAAATTGCTTAAAACAATTAAGTATAGATACTAAAGTAAGAGGAGAGAAATTAACACTAGAACAATATGGAAAAATAGCAGATTATATTTAATAAAAATAAGTAATTTTACGCACTATTAAATCATACTATTTAAAAGAGGTGGTTTAGTGGTGCTTGAATTTTCAAAAATGCAAGGATTAGGAAATGATTTTGTATGTATGAAATATGAGGAATCTATGAAGTACAATTTAAAAATATTTTCTAAATTTATATGTGATAGACATTATGGAATAGGAGCAGATGGATTAATACTTATAGGAAAAAGTAAAATTGCTGATTTAAGTATGAGAATTTTTAATAATGATGGTACAGAAGCTGAAATGTGTGGAAATGGAATAAGGTGTTTAGCTAAATTTGCATATGAAAAAAATATGGTAAATAAAAGTAAAATAACAGTAGAAACTTTAAGTGGAATAAAATGTATAGAATATATATTAGAAAATAATAAAATTATGTCAATAAAAGTTAATATGGGAAGACCTATACTTACTCCTGCAAGAATACCTGTATATTTGCCAAGAAACTATAGAATAAACCAAGAAAGATGCAAAGTACAAATAAAAGCTCATGATAAAGAATTTATTGCTTCATGTTTATCTATGGGAAATCCACATGCTGTTATAAAAGTAGAGAATTTAAAAGACCTTAATATAGAAAAATACGGAAGAATAGTAGAAAATTATAAATTCTTTCCTAAAAAAACGAATGTTGAATTTGTAGAAGTTATAGATAAAAATAACATAAAGCTAAGAGTTTGGGAAAGAGGAGTTGGAGAAACACTAGCATGTGGTAGTGGAGCAAGTGCAGCAGCATATACATGTTTTAGTGAAAGCGAGACTGAAAATAAAATAAGAGTAGAATTAAGAGGAGGAGATTTAGAATTCGAAATAGATCAAAATACACATGAGATATTTATGATAGGACCAGCAGTTAATGTTTACGAAGGAAAAATAGATTTATAAGGAGAAATTTTATGAGTTTTATTTCTTTATTAAGCATTAGTATAGGATTAGGAATGGATGCCTTTGCAGTTTCAATCTGCAAAGGCTTATCAATGAAAAAGATGGATTGGAAAAAGGGAATAATTATTGGATTATACTTTGGAATATTCCAGGCAATAATGCCTATAATTGGATATATTTTAGGAGAAGGGTTAGAAGAAAAAATAAGAAATATAGATCACTGGATAATATTTATATTATTAGGTATTATTGGGATAAACATGATAAAAGAGACCTTTGAAGATAAGAAAGAAGAAATAAATGATTTTACAGATATAAAAACAATGGTTATTTTGTCCTTAGCAACAAGTATTGATGCACTCGCTGTTCGGAATTACATTAGCACTTATGGAAATAAACATTTTTTATGCAAGTATAGTAATAGGAGTTACAGCATTTTTATTATCTATCATTGGAGTAAAAATTGGAAATAGTTTTGGCGACAAGTATGAGAAAAAGGCTCAAATAGTAGGAGGAATAATTTTAATAGGAATAGGGTTAAAAATATTATTAGAACATATATATATGTAAATTATTGAAAAAAATATTTTTATTGATATAATTTAACTATAAAAAAGAAAGAGATATATTATATGAATATTTTAAAAATAACAGAAGAAGAAAAGAAGTCATTAGAAACATACAAATATAATGGATATAAAGATATTAATAATTTTTTAACAGATTATTCAGAAAATGATATAAAATATGCTAACAAATATGAAAATAGCGATGAGCTTGCTAAAAGCTTGAGAAAAGATTTAAAAGATAGTATAGAAAATATAAAAAATATTTATTCATTAATGATAAAAAATTCACATAAAAAAGAGATAAATTCAAATAAACTTCTAAGAGGGACAAGCTTAGAAGAAGTAAAAAGTATAATAGACAAAATGGAGATTAATAAATTTATTTCAACAACTACTAATAGAAATACAATGAAAAGCTTTGCATATGATACAGAAAAACCTGTATTACTTGAAATTGAAACATATAGCCAAATACCTAAAATATCAGAGGGGTTATTTTAGATTACTAAAAATAGAAAAGAATACTTAAGTTTAAAAGAGTGGAAAGATGTATATGAAAGAAATATAAAAAATCTAGAAGAGAAAGATTTTAAAACAGAAAATGAGCTAGATGATTTAGAATGGTATAAAGAGAAAATTATTGAAACAAAACAGAAAATAGAAGAAATCAAATTAAAAGAAGAAACATTAAAAAAAGAAATGAGTAAATGGAAACAAAAGATTTCTGAATTTACTAAAATAGAATGTAGAGAAATTGAAAAAAGTATTGAGGTACAATTAAGAGAAGAAGATGAAGAGACTAAGCCATTACCAACAATAGAATATCATGATATTAATAGTATGGATAAAGAAGATGACACAAGGCCAATGCCTATTATAAGAGAAACTAATTCTAAATATGAAAAATTAGGCTTAGATGATAATACAACATTTAAAAAAGAAGAATATAAAGAAACATATGAAAATAATAAATTGAG
>CAYOBB010000083.1:0-4503 GCA_964402195.1 uncultured Clostridium sp.
TGATGGGACAGAGTAAAATAGAGGTTATTAAAAGAAAGGATTGGTCATAGGCTGAGAGCTAATCTTAAAAAACATATTTGAAAAACTACCCCGGAGTTTCTTCTAGAAATAGAAGCGTTTTAGATTACGTTATAATCTTTAAGAGTTAAATTTTAGGGTGGAACCGTGAGAATAAATCTTACCCCTATACGAAAATTTACGTTTTCGTATAGGGGTATTATTGTATAGAAAAAATATAAATAGGAGGAGATAAATATGTTTAAAATTAAATTAGGTGGAGGAAAAACTGCAGAGGTAGAAGAGAGTATGTACTGGCATACTACATCTCATATTATGGCTCAAGCTGTAAAGAGATTATTCCCAGATGTTAAGGTTACAATTGGTCCTTCAATAGAACATGGTTTTTATTATGATTTTGATGTAGAGAAACCATTTTCTGAAGATGATTTATCAAAAATTGAAGAAGAAATGAAGAAAATTATTAAAGAAAATTTACCAATTGAGAGATTTGAACTTTCAAGAGAAGATGCTATTAAATTTATGAAAGAAAGAAATGAGCCTTATAAAGTAGAGCTAATTAAAGAATTACCAGATGGTGAAGTTATTTCTTTTTATAAACAAGGAGAATTTACTGATCTTTGTAGAGGACCTCATTTACCATCTACTGGATGTGTTAAAGCTATAAAATTATTATCATCTTCAGGTGCTTATTGGAGAGGTGATGAACATAATAAAATGCTTCAAAGAATTTACGGTATTTCTTTTCCTAAGGCTAGTGAATTAGATGAATATTTAAATATGATTGAAGAAGCTAAAAAAAGGGATCATAAAAAATTAGGTAAGGAGCTTGAATTATTTATGATTGCTCCTGAGGGACCTGGATTTCCATTTTTCTTACCTAAAGGAATGGTTCTTAGAAATATTCTAGAAGATTATTGGAGAGAAATTCATAAAAAACATGGATATGTAGAGATAAAAACGCCAGTAATTTTAAATGAGGAATTATGGCATAAATCAGGTCATTGGGATCATTATAAAGACAATATGTATACAACTAAAATTGATGATGTTGATTATGGAATTAAACCTATGAATTGTCCAGGAGGGATGATTGTTTATAAGTCTAAATTACATTCATATAAAGAACTTCCAATAAGAGCTGGTGAACTTGGATTGGTTCATAGACATGAAAAGTCTGGACAGTTAAATGGTCTATTTAGAGTAAGATGTTTTACTCAAGATGATGCTCATATTTTCTGTTTACCAAATCAAATTGAATCTGAAATTAAAGGAATAATTAGTTTAGTAGATGAAGTTTATAGTAAATTTGGATTTGAATATACAATAGAATTATCAACAAGACCAGAAGATTCTATGGGGTCCGATGAATTATGGAATATGGCAGAAAATGCATTAAGTAGTGTTCTTAGAAATTTAGGTAAAGATTATGAATTAAATGAAGGCGATGGAGCTTTTTATGGCCCAAAAATTGATTTTCATATTAAAGATTGCTTGGGTAGAGAATGGCAATGTGGTACAATTCAATTAGATTTCCAAATGCCTGAAAGATTTGATTTAACATATATTGGGGAAGATGGAGAGAAACATAGACCTGTTATGCTTCATAGGGTTATATTTGGAAGTATTGAAAGATTTATTGGTATCATTACAGAACATTTTGCAGGTGCTTTTCCAGTTTGGCTTTCTCCAGTTCAAGTATCAATACTACCTATTTCAGACAATCAGAAAGAATATGCTGAAAAAGTAAAAAAAGTTTTAGAAGAAAATGGAATAAGAGTAGAACTAGATGATAGACAAGAGAAGATTGGTTATAAAATTAGAGAAGCTCAGCTTCAAAAAATCCCTTATATGTTAATATTAGGAGAGAAAGAAGTAGAAGCAAATACTGTTGGTGTAAGAAAAAGAAAAGAAGGCGACATAGGTCAAATGCCTTTAGATGAGTTTATTAAAAAAGTGAAAGATGAAGAAAAGAATTTTTCTAGGGAATAATGTGTGGCGACATTATAATTTCTAATATGCCTATTTTTATTACACACCGTGTCCAAGAGCAAGAGTCATTAAAAATACGACTCTTGTTATTACAATATTTGTAATAAATTAAATTTAATTGTCAGACATAAAAATGTTTGATTTTATTAATAATTATATTGGAAATTTATTTTTTATATGATATACTGCCATAAAACAAACAAGGAGGTAAGTTAAAAACTTTGATTACTAAAGAAAATATTAGTGAGAATTTAAATTTTATCGGTTTAGATTTAGATGATTTACCAGATTTTTTATCTATTCCTAATAATATGAATTTTAATCCATCTAAATTAAATAATGATAAAGAACTTAAAGTTTATAAATATATCCCAATAAGTGAGATAGATATTTTTATTACTTTTGCTCATAGAGATGATTCTATTAAAGAAAAATGGTCAAAAGCAAGTCATATTAGTAAGTATTTAAATCCTGATGATGATGAAAATATTGAAAAGTATGCAGATATGCTTAAGATATTTGAGAAAATTAATATTAATGGAATAAATAAAATAGATGAAAAACAGAAAAAAATGAATGAAAAAATTCCGTTTTGTATATCTTATGAAAGAAATCAATTATGGCAAATATATTATTCAGAGGATACAGACAGATATTTCATGTTAGTTTCTACAAAGGAAAACACTTATGATGAGTTTTTCTATTTATTAAAGAAGAAGATTGAAAAAAATAATGAAAGTATTTTTGTTCCAATAACGTATGTTAATTACAGTGGAGAATATTTAGAAAATAGAGAAATTAATGATTTAGAAAATTATTTATGGATTTTTACGAAAAGTTGGCCTCTAACATATGAGGTATATGATAAAAAAGATAAAATGTCACTTCAGATTGTTGGTGAAACAGAAGTATATGATGGAATAAAGAGTATATATAAAGTTGTTTTAAAATCGAAGGAAGAAGCAATTGAATTTTATAAATTAATGAAAGCTCTATTTATTATGAAAACGGAACTTTGTGATGCTTATGAATTTAATCTTAAAATAGATAATAATCATTCAATTTCGTTTTTCTATAATGATAAAAAAATGTTTTTTGATGAGTTACCTAATTTTATAAAAGAAAAGTATAATGAAACTGAAATTGAAATAAAAAAGATAAATTATGAAACATCTGAATTAGAAACTAAACTTAAATTATTAAAAAGGCAAGTTAAAGAAAAAGAGGCTGAATATTTCTTAAAACAAAAAGAAATTTCTACGTATCTTGAATATAAAAAGACTTTCTTTGGAAAGGTTAAATATTTTTTTAAGTTTAAGAAAAAGAAGAAAAATGAGAAAATAGAAGATCAAGAAATTAAAATTGAAGATGAAAATAAAAAGATTAATAAACCAATGCAAGTTTATGTAGATGATAAGAAATTTCATACAATTGATGATTTAGTTACAGCTTATAGTTTATATGAAAAAGGAAAAAGATATGTAAAAGATTTAAAACAAGATATAAAAGCTTTAGAACTTAAGAATATAAATCTAGCTAAGAAGATTGAAAATGCTACTTTATATATTAATGAAATAGATAAACATAAAAAAAGTATTTTTGATTTTTGGAAATTTGCAAATAAAGATGAAGTAGCTCAATTGGAAATGGGAGATGATGTACAATCATCATCTAACAATAAACTAACTAAAAAATTTGATTTTGAATCTGATTTTGAAGAATTAGGTATTAGTGTAGACAAGCTTCAAAGAACTAAATTATCTAAAGATGAGCTAGATAATATTTTTATAGCTACTACAGATGTACTTGCAATTTTAAATATGTTAAAAGCTGGTGATATGGATAAAGATATAATAGATAATTTACTAAAGCAGCTTAAGGAAGAATATTATTCAGGAGGAAAATCAGAAGAATTATTTGATATTTTTGGGAATCAGCAAGAAGATTATACAAAGTTAAAATATATTGGAAGTAAGAGTCATAGGGAAAATGAGAGATCTAAATTTGATATATTAAATATAAATAAAAGTATTGATATATTTGATTTTACAGAAAAATTGCAGTTTGTTTTAAATCTTTTAAAAGAATCAATTCTTAAAATAAATTCTTTGTATGATATGTCAATTTATAAAATAGTACCAATTAGTGAAAAGCTACATAAAAATGATTTTGAAATTTATAATATGAATTTAGAAAATGAATTTAAAAATTATAAAAATAATCAAGAAACAGCTGTTAAACTTATAAAATTAAATATTAAAGAAGGTTTTCCTTTGTTGTATTTTTCTAATATTGTTTTTTTTGAGAATAAAAATAAGACTCTACCGTTAGGAATGAATCTGTCAACTAATGTTTTAGTAGATTCTTCTAAATTCGTGTACAATTTAAAAGAGAGTTCTAAATTTAAAGTAAATCATTTTTTAAATAAAAATGATGATGAACCTAAAGTGGTTTACGTTTATGTTGATGAATATGATTTAGAATTGAAATAAT
>CAYOBB010000084.1:0-1844 GCA_964402195.1 uncultured Clostridium sp.
TTAGAATGGCTGATGATGTTTTAAGACAAGGTGTACAAGGAATATCAGATTTAATTGCTGTACCTGGACTTATAAACTTAGATTTTGCTGATGTTAGAACAATAATGCTAGATAGAGGGATGGCTCATATGGGAATTGGTAAAGCATCTGGAGAGAATAGGGCTGAAGATGCTGCTAAGCAAGCTATTCAAAGTCCACTACTTGAGACTTCTATTGAAGGAGCTAGAGGTGTTATTATTAATATTACTGGTGGTAGTGATGTTGGATTACATGAAGCAAATACTGCTGCTGAACTTGTTCAACGCAGTGCAGACCCAGAAGCAAATATAATCTTTGGTTCTGTAACAGATGATTCTATGGGAGATGAGATTTGTATTACAGTTATTGCTACTGGTTTTGAGAATGAAGATGAAAAAACTCAGAAGGCAAATAGTATTGTAAATAAAGCTTGGGAAAGAAAGATGGGAACATCATCACTTTCTGATTCAAATAATCCTAATGAATTAGATATACCAACTTTCCTAAGAAAAAACAAAAATATGAAATAATTGATAAATAAAATTGTCACTATTTAAATTTTAATATATTTTTTTCGAGAAATAATCTACTTTTAGTAGATTATTTCTTTTTTTCTACAATAGAAAATGACAAAATTTTTAAAGTATGTCTTGTAAAATAATAGAAGTCAAAAGATAAAGGAAAGATGATTCTGTTCAGATTTAAATTTGCTTAATAAGTTAATATATTATTTTTTGTAACGACGCGCAGCTTGGAGGAGCATCTTCTTCTTGCCTAACTATTTTGCGACGACAGTAAGGAGTAAAAAAATAATATATTAACTTATTAAATAATCAAAGTCTGAACTGTAATGGTAAAATAAATGACTATATACATAGATATTGTTATTTTAGAAAATGTTTTGATAAATTACATCATACTAGAATTAACAGGGATACTTTTAAAGAAAAAGAGGGCATTTTTTAGGTTATTACTTTCAAGTATATTAGGAGCCTTTTTTTCTGCTTTTAGTTTGATTAGTAGTTTGAGCGTTGCTGAAAATATTTTACTTAAATTATTTATTTCTATATTTATGGTAGTAATAGCATTTAAAGAAAACAAAAAAGTTAATATTATAAAGAACATAGTGTTTTTTTATTTAACTACTTTTGTTTTGGGTGGAATTTCTTTTATGTTTATTTATTTTATGAGACCATATAATATTTTTATAAGTAATGGCGTATTAATAGGAAGTTATTCTCTAAATAAGTTTTTTATTGGAATATTTTTTGCAATTTGTTTTATAAGAGCTATTTCTTTTTTACTTAAAAGCAGAATAGAAAAAAATAATTTAATTTGTGATTTAGAAATAGTAATAAAAGAAAAGACCGCAAGGATAAAAGTTTTAATGGATACAGGTAATCTTCTAAAAGAGCCATTCACAGGTAAGCCTGTGATAATTGTGGAAAAGAATGCTTTAAAACCAGTTTTAGAGGATGATATTTTAGAAAATATTAATGAGATTTTAAAAGGGAACTTTGTACAAAATGATTTTAATACTCTTTTTAATATAATTCCATATAATTCATTAGGAAATGAAAGTGGAATGCTTATAGGAATACGCTCAGATTTTGTAAAGATTTTTTGGGAGGAAGAGGTTGTAATTGAAAATGCTATGATAGGAATATATGAAAAAAATTTAAGTCAATATAATAATTATTCTGGGCTAGTGGGGATGGAGATTTTAAATTCATCAAGTAGGGTGAAGAAATGAACATATATCTTTTTTGTTCATAATGTTCATTTTATAAATTAATATAATAGTTTTCTTATTCGTTGCTGGTCGC
>CAYOBB010000084.1:1944-4383 GCA_964402195.1 uncultured Clostridium sp.
TTGAAAGTGAATTTAAATGCGATTTATCGTAAATATTGTAAAGGACAGGAAATAGATAAATTACCAATTTTCTATATAAATGGAAGTCAGACTTTACCTCCGCCATTATCTATAGAGGAAGAGGCTGATTTATTAGGTAGAATTGATGATGAAAATACTGATGTAAAGCAAGTATTGGTAGAAAGAAATTTAAGGCTTGTTGTATATATTGCAAAAAAATTTGAGAATACAGGTGTTGATTTAGAAGATTTAATTTCTATTGGTACAATAGGATTGATGAAAGCTATAAATACTTTTAATGCTGGTAAGAATATAAAGCTTGCTACATATGCATCTCGTTGTATTGAAAATGAGATTTTAATGTATTTAAGAAGAAGTAATAAAATAAAAGGAGAGGTTTCTATTGATGAGCCTTTAAATCAAGAT
The DNA here is from genome assembly GCA_964402195.1 of uncultured Clostridium sp. Classification (GTDB taxonomy): domain Bacteria; phylum Bacillota; class Clostridia; order TANB77; family CAG-508; genus UMGS1994. The sequence continues at coordinate 2,371 of CAYOBB010000084.1, forward strand.
TGTGACGGAAATGAATTATTATTATCTGATATTTTAGGAACTGATGAGGATATAATATACAAAAATCTTGAAGATGAAGTAGATAGAAAATTGCTTAAATCTGCAATTAGTAAATTATCTGATAAAGAAAAAAATATTATGAATTTAAGGTTTGGAATAGATGGGCATAAAGAAAAGACTCAAAAAGAAGTTGCTGATATGATGGGAATATCACAGAGTTACATATCAAGATTAGAAAAAAAGATAATGCTTAAGATGAGAAAGGATATTTTAAGTAAGACATCGTAAAATATAAACCGTCAAAAGGATTTTCCTTTTGACGGTTTATATTTTAGGGAATTTTTTCACCTGATTCTATCATTTCATCTATTAATTTTGAAATTACTTTTCTTTCATCATATGGGTATTTTACATGATTTTTTTCTAAATATAAATCATGCCCAAGACCTGGTATTACTATTATGTCATCTTTTGTTGCTACTTCTAGGGCATGTCTTATACCTTCTGTTCTATCTACAATTATTGTGTAGTCTCCTCCAGATTTTTTAACTCCAACTTCGATATCTTTTAAAATACTAAGAGGGTCTTCTGTACGTACTTGGTCTGACATTAATATTGTATAGTCTGCTAGTCTTCCAGAGATTTCTCCCATAATTGGTCTTTTAGTTTTATCTCTATCACCGCCAACTCCCCAAGCACATATTATTCTTCCTTTTGCATATGATTTTACCGATTCTAATATACTTTCTAGACTAGATGGTGTATGAGCATAGTCTATAATGATTGTAAGTCCTAATTTGTTTGGAACTAATTCATTTCTTCCAAGAACTCTTAAATTTTTTAGAGCTTGTCTCATTTCATCAGGAGTTACTCCGAAATCTGTGGGCTACACTGATTGCTCCTAAAGCATTGTAAACACTAAATCTTCCTGGAATTGGTACTTCAAATTTTTCAAACTCTCCATCTAAGTTTACTGTAAAATCTATGTATGATGGTGTAATAGATAATGTTTCTTCATCAGCAGATATGTCAGCTGGATTTGTAATTCCAAAAGTTTTGAGTATACAATGACGATTTTTTAGTCTATCTGCTATTGGGTCATCTGAGTTTGTAAATCCTATTTTACACATATCAAATAATTTTGCTTTGCATTCAAAATATTCCTCCATGTCAGCGTGTTCATTTTTACTTATATGGTCTTCAGTTAAGTTTGTAAATACTCCAATATCAAAATCACATCCTGTAACACGGTCTAGTTTTAATGCTTGCGATGATACTTCTATTATTGCTACATCGACATTTTCTTTTACCATTTGTGCAAAGTGTTTTTGGATTTCTACACTTTCTGGTGTAGTTCTATCTGTATCTTCGATTTTTTTATCTCCAATATATACTGCTATACTACCAATAAGTCCAACTTTTAATCCATGTGATTCTAAAAGTGCTTTTGTCATGAATGTTGTTGTTGTTTTTCCTTTTGTTCCTGTTATTCCTATTAGTGTGAATTTTTTTGAAGGATTATCATAAAGGTTACAACTTGTAATTGCTAAAGCATATCTAGAATTTTTTACGCTTATTAAAGTAATCGTATTTGGAAGTAAACTTAAATTTACATCTTCTTCTACGATTGCTACAACTGCTCCATTTTTTATAGCTGAATCTATATAGTCTATACCATTTTGATTGTATCCATTTATTGCGACGAATAATCCACCTTCTTTAATTTTCCTAGAGTCTGAATGTATATTTGTTATATCTAAATTTAGATCACCAACTATTTTTAAAACATCAAGACCTTTTAATAGTTTTTCTAATTTCATAGTCATCCCTCCAATTCTTTAAGATTACTATCTTTAAAATTATATAATTAAATGTAGTAAAAGTAAAGATAATTTGTTTTTATATCATAGTAATTTCGTAGATTATCATAAAATTATAACATTTAAATTGTAGGTGTACATGGTATGCAACCAGAGAAATTGGGCTATTAGTAATTACCTACATCCTATTTAT
>CAYOBB010000085.1:0-4379 GCA_964402195.1 uncultured Clostridium sp.
AACTTATGATATGAAACCAGAAATGAGCGCTTTTGAGGTTACAGATAAAGTTATTGAAGCTATAAAATCTAGAAAATATGATAGTATCATATTAAATTATGCTAATCCAGATATGGTAGGACACACAGGTAGTATAGAAGCTACTATAAAAGCTTTAGAAACTTTGGATGGATGTGTAAAAAGAGTAGTAGATGCTATAAAAGAAATAGATGGTATTCTACTTATTACAGCAGATCATGGTAATGCTGAGCAAATGATAGATTATAAAACTGGAGAGCTTCATACTGCTCATACTACTAATCCAGTTCCTTTAGTTTTAATTGGAAAAGATGCAAAACTAAAGGAGGGAAGGCTTGCTGATTTAGCTCCTACAATGTTAGATTTGATGGGATTAGATAAACCTGAGGAGATGACTGGAGAGAGTCTAATAGAAAAATAGCTGGAGGAACTTTATGGACATTTCAAATGAAGAAAGAAAAATTTTTTCAGAAATTCAAAAAAGGCTTTTTTATATGATTCCTGAAAAGTGGGATGCTATCTATTTATATGCTTCTATTATTGAGGAGTCTTTTAAAAAGCCAAAAGGAGAGATGTTTTTTTACTATTTTCCAAAGGGAATTTTAAAGAAAAATCCTATTAATGTTTATGAAATTCCTGGACTTTTTAATATAGATGAAGAAACATACAATGAATTGATTAATAAGTTATTTTTAGATATAAAAAGATTAAGAGAAATTTCTAGGGATAAACATCCTGTATTATGGACAAGTATAACTATTACTATAGAAGGATTTCAGTTTAAAATAGAATATAATTATGATGATTTAGACAAAAATTCTGAATTTAATCCGTATGAAAGACATGTAATTTGGAGATATGAGTATTTAAAATTGGATTTTGAGACTTTAAATAAAACTGAAAAAGAGATTATTCATAGATATATTAATAGTGATTTATATAAAACTCAAAATAGGAATATATACACAGAGGGCGTATATAAACAAGTTACTCATAATATTATTGACTACGCTAAAACAATTAGTTTAGAGACTGCTATTGCTTTACAACAGGGAGAGAATGAAAAAGAGAGTTCTCCAAGAGAACGTTTAGAATTGTTAAAGAGAAAGAGTAAAAAATTAAAAGATACTACTCAGGAAATAAATAGTACAAGTAATCAAATTTTATTTGGAATTAAACAACAGGAGGAGAATGCTAAAGAGAAAATAGATGATGACATAAATTGGGAGGATGAACTACTTACAACTGAAAAGATGACTAAAAGAACTATAAAAAAAGATAATAAAATTGAGCCTTAACAAAATCAAAATTTTGTTAAGGCTCGTTTTCTGTTTAATAGGAAATTTCTCCGAAATTTCTATTAAAGAAAGCCTTCGGTAAAATGATGTACACAGTTTTTTTACGAAAATTGGCACGCGAACAAATACGGGGGGACTTTGCAGATAATTTTAAAAGTTTGATATTAAAAAATTTCCCCTTTTGTTCTTTAAAATAAATCTTTTTAAAAATTCTATTTTTAAAATTATATTAGAATTTTTATGAACGAAAAAAGAAGAGACTCTGAAATAAATTTTATAGTCTAAGATTAGAAAAAGTTCTTTTTTTGTTCACATATGAAAAAAATAATAGGATTAAATGTTATTCTTTTGTTGTTTTAGATGTTCTAATGCGAATTCACATGCAGATATTACAAATCCATTAAAAGAATACTCTTTTTTTTCTAATCCTTCATTAGCTTTATTTATAATAGCATTTATTTGGTCGTTAATTTCTACTGGGAATCTAATGCTTTTGTAAATATTTGCTTCTGAAGATTTTTTAATCATAAATTCTTCCATATCTTTCCTCTTTTCTCTATAAATATATGGAAATCATATAAAAAATATGGTATATTTAATATAACCGAATTTTAATACCGAAATCAGATTAGTTTTAGTTATAATCTACAATTTATTGTTATTTTATTCGAGAAAGGAGGATTGGACTGAATGGAAAAGAAATTTAGTGAAGTTTTAAAAAAGTGGGAAAATAGGGAATTTGTTGATTTGTCTGATGAGGAAAATGAGGAGATTCTTAGAATTGCAAGAGAAATTGAATTACAAGATAAAATATTAAATAAAATTTTTTTTGTACCTACAATAACTAAACCTTTATATTTATCAAAAGGTTATAAAAATAAGAAATACAAAACATAATTCAAGATATATTTGTAGGAGAAGAATTATAATATACAAAAAATTTTGATGTAAATTATGTAGTGTTATAATTGATTTGAAACAAAAACTATAGAAAAAAGTGATTCAAGTAGTATAAATATGGAAATCAAGTATATATAACAGACACAGATGGAACAATATGGATAACAAGTGATGGAATAACGAATAATGTAATTATTATAGAAGAATTAAACTTAAATGGAGTAAGTAAGTTAGGATTAAGAGTATATATTTTAAATATGCTCTTTTTTCAGTTTAATTAGTAATAGTTACATTTTTATTAACAACCTTATAACGTCATTTTTAAGTTTATAATAAGTTTCTTGGTGTTCATAATCAATATCCTTAAATAAAGACTCATCGTTTAAAAAGTTACAAATGTCTTTTGAAATAAAAAAGTATCATAAGCAATGTAACTATTTTTTTGTAAATCAAATTTATCTTTATCAATAACACCTATTATATAATCATCAGTTTTTTTTCACATATTGGTCATACTTTTTCAAAATAGTCAAATTTACATACATTTAAACACAAACGAAGTATCACTAAAATTACCAATTCACTTACTCTAACAACGCAAACACAATCCAACAAAATCCATCAATATCAAAGGCTACATGCTCATAACCTGAATCGTATCTACCCGTTAATAAAAAAATATCTCCTTTTGTTCTCACATTAATAGTTATAAATAAATATTTTATATGTATAGCAACTTTAATTTTTGGAAAAAATAGGAATGGGAGGTATAATATGAGAGATGTTTTAAGAATAGAAAAAGTTTCAGCTTTAGAGGTTTTAGATTCTAGGGGTAATCCTACAGTTCAGGTGGAGGTAATTACAGAGGGAGGTTTTTCGGCTAAGGCTATTGCTCCTTCTGGTGCTTCGACAGGGAGTTTTGAAGCTGTTGAATTAAGAGATGATGAGGAGAGATTTAGTGGTAAGGGTGTAAGAAAAGCTGTAGATAATGTTAATAAAAAAATAGATAAGATTCTAGAAGATCAAAATGTGTATAATCAAGAGATGATAGACAATTTAATGATAAAAATAGATGGAACAGATAATAAGTCTAATATAGGTGCAAATGCTATGATTGCTACTTCTATGGCGGTTACAAGGGTTGCCGCTAGGAGTTTAGGGGTACCGCTATATACTTATTTAGGTGGCATTTCACCAAAAAATATTCCTATTCCAATGATGAATATTTTAAATGGTGGAAAGCATGCTAATAATAATGTTAATATTCAAGAATTTATGATAGTTCCATCTAAAGAAGATAGTTTTATAAAAGTATTAGAGAAGTCTAAAAAAGTCTATGATTCTCTAAAAAAATTATTAATTGTAAAAGGATTCTTTGTTGGAGTTGGAGATGAAGGTGGATTTGCACCAGATTTAAAACAAGATGAGGATGCTATAAAATTAATTTTAGAGGCTATAGAGAAGGCTGGCTTTTCTATAGGAAAAGATTTTAATATAGCATTAGATGTTGCAAGTACAGAAATGTATGAAAAGGCAAAAGAGATTGGAAAAGATGGTTATTATTTCTGGAAAACTGATAATTATAAAACAAAAGAAGAGATGATTGATTATATTATTGATTTATATCAAAGATATCCTATTGTCTCAATTGAAGATGGATTAGCAGAAGAAGATTGGGAGTCGTGGAGAATTTTAACTAAAGAAATTGGAGAAAAAATTTTACTTGTGGGGGATGATTTATTTGTTACTAATAAAGAAAGATTAAAGAAGGGAATAGTTAATGATATAGCAAATTCTATATTAATAAAACCTAATCAAATCGGTACAGTAACAGAGACTTTAAAAACTATTCAAATAGCTAATGAAAATGGATATAAAACAATTATTTCTCATCGTTCAGGGGAAACAGAGGATACTTTTATATCAGATTTAGCTGTTGCTACAAATGCTCCTTATATAAAAACAGGTGCTCCTTGTAGAACTGATAGAATTGCTAAGTATAATAGATTACTAAATATTGAAAATGAGTTTAAATGTTAATAAAAAAAGGGATCTTTCGAGCAGAAAGGTCTCTCTTTTGATATACTATAATTTTCAGCAACTTGGTGTGGCTGGGGTGGTAAGATTCGAACTTACGAATGATCGGGTCAGAGCCGATTGCCT
>CAYOBB010000086.1:0-4327 GCA_964402195.1 uncultured Clostridium sp.
CCTATACTCTTCCGGATTTAGATATTTAAAAGCTAAATCCTCTAATTCCCATTTTAATGAATATATACCCAATCTATTAGCAAGTGGTGCATATAAATCCATTGTTTCCTTAGCATTTGCTATCTGTCTATCTCTGGTTAAATATTTTAGAGTTCTCATATTGTGTAGTCTATCAGCTAATTTTATTAAAATTACTCTAATATCCTTTCCCATTGCTAAAAACATTTTTCGATAATCTTCAACTTGTTGTTCTTCTTTAGTAATATATTGTAATTTTCCAAGTTTAGTAACTCCATCTACCATTTCAGCAACAGATTTTCCAAATTCTCTTACAATATCTTCTCTAGTTGCTTCTGTATCTTCTACCACATCATGTAAAAGAGCAGCACATATAGACTCAGTATCTAGTTCTAATGTTGATAATATGTATGCAACATTTAAAGGATGTATAATATAAGGTTCTCCTGATTTTCTACATTGGTTCCCATGTTTTTCTTTGGCATATTCATATGCTTTCATAATCATCTTAGAATCTATATTTCTATTTTTTTCTACAGCAGTATTTATTACATCATCAATTGTTATGTTCTCTTCTACAGTCATTTTCTTCCCCCTTTAGATATTACTAACCATTACCCACTATTGTTCATACGATTTCATAATATCTTTCATATTAATCTGTACTGATTCTTTCCCATTAAATGAATTTATCTCTAAGTTTCCTGCAATGTCAACTTTATCCCCAATAGTATAATCTTTTGATAATTCTCCCATATTAAACCCTATTACATTAATAAAAGTATTTTCATCTCTTAATATCATTTTTAAATGTTTTCCTTCTGATAAAGCTCTAATAGAATCTATTTTTAAATTTTTATATACAAATATTGGTTTTTTATTTGCCTCACCAAAAGGTTCTAATAAATCAAGTTCTTTTACAGTTTCTATTTTTATATCCTTTAAAGTAATTTGTTTGTCTATTTCAAGTATTGGTAAAATTTTATTAACTTCTTTACTAATGGCATACTCTTCAAATTTTTTCTTAAATTCTTTAAGCTTTTCTTTTTTTACAGTAAGACCAACAGCCATCTCATGTCCGCCATATTTATCTAAACAATCAGATAAATCACTTAGTGCTTCATGTAAATCAAATCCAGGAATACTTCTTCCAGAACCTTTTCCTATATTACCTTCAAAGCAAAGTAGAATTGAAGGTTTAAAATATAAATCCGTAATTTTAGAAGATACTATTCCAATTACGCCATGATGCCAGTGTTCTGAACAAATAACAATTGAATTTTTCTTATCTAACCCTTCTTTCTTTATTTTTTCTAAAGCTTCTTTAAAAATAGCTTTTTCTATTTCTTGTCTTTCTTTATTATACTTATTAAGTTTTTCAGTAATTTTATTAGCTTCAACTATATTATTTGTTAAAAACAATTCAGCAGCTTCTTTTTCAAACCCCATTCTTCCGCAAGCATTTATTCTAGGTGCAATTCCAAAAGAAATTGTATTAGAATTAATTTCTTTATATCCTGAAACATTAAACAATGCTCTAAGTCCTGGATTTTTAGTCACTTTAATTAACATCAATCCAAGTTTAGCTATAACTCTATTTTCATCCACTAAAGGAACTATATCAGATATTGTTCCAACACACACAATATCTAAATATTTTAAATATTTTTTTTCCTCCATCATTCTTTTAGTACCTAATGCCTGAATTAATTTAAAAACAACTCCTACACCAGCTAAACTTTTAAATGGATAAGTATTATCCTTTCTTTTAGCATCAACCACAGCAATAGCCTTTGGTAAAACCTCCATTGGCTCATGATGATCAGTAACAATAGTATCTATTCCTAAACTATTTGCATATTCAATTTCCTCAATCCCAGAAATCCCACAATCGACAGTAATTATAAGTGAATACTTATTATCATATATCTTTTTTATAGCCTCTTTATTTAATCCATATCCTTCATTCAATCTATTTGGAATATAATAATCTACTTCTAATCCACAATCTTTTAAAAACCTTTTAAGTACTGTTATGCTAGTAATTCCATCAACATCATAATCCCCATAAATAATTACTTTTTCTTGTCTTTCTATAGCCTCTTCAATTCTATCTATTGCAATTTTCATATCAGGTAATAAATAAGGATCATGGAAATCATTTCTAGTAGGATTTAAAAATACCTCTATTTCATCTTCTTTAGTAATTTCTCTATTTAGGATAACTGTAGCTAATAAATCTGATATTCCATATTTATCAGATATTTTTTTAATCTTCTCTTTCTCTAATTCTCTATATTTCCATTTCTTGTGCATTTGATTTCTCCCATATATAATTTGGTATATTATATAATACTTTATCTTTTTTTTAAATAGTTTTAAGTAAAAAATAAATTGTAGTGTTATTGGATAATGTTTTTTTAATAAAATCTGTTATAAATTCAGGTTATGTAGAAATTGTCCTTTGCAGATTCACTAAAAAATCATGTTACCGACCAAACAAGCCCTCAAAGGTCAGTGTGAATTGAAGTAACCTGCCAATATTGAATTTTAAGGTTGCGACAAACAAAGTATAAAAAAATAATATATAATACACTTTTTTATAATTACTTTTCTAACATACTTTCTCCTGTTGTATAATTTATTTCTATTCCTGGCTGATTATTATATACATAAACATTAAATAAAACACCTTCACCTTTATCTTCTACAGATTCAGCCTCTATCTGAACACCATTTGCTAATAAATTATTTTCTTTAAATATAGGTGTTACTCTATATAAAACATGATTACTTGTTTCATTTATATAGTCTGCAACTTTATTTTCAAAAGGTAGCATACCTTCTACATTCATATATCTCGTACCAGTAATTAAATTTTTCTCATTCGCATTTTCACCTGTTAGCTGATACCCTATCAAATGGCATCTATTATATAAATACTTACCATCAACGATATCATATTTTACAGTATGCCAGCCTGATGGTTTTATACTACCAATTGCTCCTCTTTCTTCTGTTGGCATAATATCAGTTCCAATATTTGCAAAGCAAACTCCACACCTTCCTAACTCATCTAATTCACTATATGTTTCAAAAAAATTAGTTGTAAAATATTCATCAGAAAAATTTGGTATATTATTATTAATAGTAACATATGGAGTATTTTTCTCAAATTCAGGTATATCTTCTAAATTAAAAGATATTGTCTGTGTAGTAGTAGTAGTATCAGTTACATGTTTATTATCTACAACATCATTCGCATAATATCCTGCAATTGCTACACATACTACAGTAACTAATGACAATAATAATTTTGTTAAATTCTTTTTTTCTCTCTTTTTCATTTCTTCTCCTGTATTATTTTTCATTTGAATTATAACATTTAGTAAATAAGAAGTAAAGAAATATAATTTTTCTAAAAAATCTTGCAATTTGTTACAATTCACAGCTTGCTTGCGAAGTTTCATAATATATTATGAGACTTCTTACACTACTCTTCATCAATAAACTGTGAATTGTAACTGCAATTTATCCTACATAAAACTATAATAATTTTAATTTTTTATCTTTACTTGTGTGCCAAATTCCGAGAAAAGCGAGGTGGCTTTTTAGTATACCTAAAAGTAAATATCCTGATTTCAAAATAGGTAATTTAATCAAATACAAAGGTGGTAAATATACACTTTTAGAAACTCCTATCAAATAATATTTTAAAACTTAAATTTTTACCTTTAGATTTTCTTCAAATTTTTTATTGGTAGTTCATTTGAATTCAAGCAAAAAAATGACAGAAAATTTTAACAATTAATATTGCCAAAATTTATCTGTCAATTTTATATAAACTTACATATTATTATTAATATTCATACCCATATAATAGCATTTTTGTGCTAATTTATCTTGAACACCATTTAATGCTTCACCAAATCTTTGGAAGTGAACCACTTCACGTTGTCTCAAAAACCTTAAAGGATCTACAACATCTGGATCATCTGCACAAAGATCAATTAATTTCTCATATGTTGCTCTTGCTTTTTGTTCTGCTGCTAAATCTTCTTGTAAATTAGCAACAGGATCTCCTTTACATGCAATATATGCAGCAGTAAAAGGCATACCAGCAGCCGATTGAGGATAAACATCAACACCATGGTCTGTATAGTATGCACCTATTCCTGCTTTTTCTAATTCTTCAGGGCAAACACCATCAGTTAATTGATGAACTATACTACCGACCATTTCCAAGTGTGCTAATTCGTTTGAACCAAAACCTTATCAAAAAAATTATTTGGAACTATTTTTAGACTAT
>CAYOBB010000087.1:0-1968 GCA_964402195.1 uncultured Clostridium sp.
TTCTTTTTCTGCATCTTCTTTATCTAAATTAAGAACTTCTTTTAAAAATAAATAAACTATATCATAAGCTTCTAATATTTTTTTTGCTAGATTTTCGCCTTCTTTTGTAAGTTCTATAGTTCCATAAGATTCATAATTTAAAAGTCCATTGTCTTTTAAATTATATATTGCTTTATTTACACTTGGTTTAGTACAATCCATCTTGCTTGCAATATCTGTAACTCTAATATTTCCTTTCTGTTTTTTTAAAACATACATGGTTTTTAGATATTCTTCTAATGACTTTGATATCATACTTCTCTCCTTTTGTTAACTCTAGCTAACATTATATTATTATATCTACTTTTTGTCAATAATATACATATGAAATTTATATACCAAAAAAGTTTCGCGGGTCGACCAAAGCCTACCCCCCTACAACGTTTGCAATTTATTAATGGTTAATATTTTTTATTAATTCTGAAGTGTAAGTATGAAATCAAAAAAATCTCCATATTACAAAAATGTAATATAGAGATTTTTATTACTAATTTCTTATTAATTCTTTTGGAATCAAATCATAGTCATACATAACTCTAGAATGATTATCCCAAATAAGTTTTTTTTCTAAGATTTCACCAGTAGATTTTTCAATTTTATTTCTGTAAATTTTTGATACTCTATAATATTTTTCTCCTTCTTTTTGAAAATGGTGATCTTCTTCGATTATTTCATATTTCCAAGGGAATTCTTTTTCGCTTCTTAGTTCTCCATATAAAGTTTTATTTTCAACCCAAACATACAATTGAAAATCTTGTTCTGTTGTATTTTTAAATCTATAATCAATATAATTGTATCCAACACATGTACCATCTTTTAATGGTATTCTCTCACCACAATCAGGTGCTAAAGCATCAGAATGAGTGTGAAATTCTGTTACTTCCAAAGGACTATTTAAAACTAACAAATTTATTGTATTAGCTAAATTACAAAGTCCTCCACCCATACCTGGTTGAAGTTTATTATTTCTTAACACCCTTCCTTCTTTATATCCTTTTCTCTTTGTTACTGTTCCAATTGTTCTCCAATAAGAAAAGACTTCTCCTGGATGTATAACTATACTATTAATTTTATTACTGGCTAAGTTAATATTTACGACCTTATTTTCTTGAAGTTTTGGGTCTGTTCCTTTTTTTATTAAATAAGAATTATAACTTGAAATAACACTAGGCAACTTATCTATACTTTTCTTTTTAGCAAACTTTTCTTTACTAAAAAAATCTTTTATATTTCTTTTTAAAATTTCCTTTTCTGTTGATATTTTAAAAAATATTGGATTTCTTTCACAAAATAATTTTTTCTTTTTTTCTTCCATTTTATGCTCCTTTTTTATTTCAATATCTCCAAGTCTATATTGGTATTTTTTATTTCTTCTATATAATTTTAAAATAACTTTCTCAATATTTCTCTTTATTCCGATTTTCTGCTTTTTATAATAACCAATATATTTAACTAATATGTTAGCAATTCCGCAATTATTAGCACCTAAAATATCAGTAAATGTTTGGTCTCCTATAAATACAACTTCATTCTTATTTAATCCCATAATTTCTATTGCTTTATAATAATTTTCTGTTTTAGGCTTATTTGCATTATCAATATATGGACAATCAATATTTTCTAAAAATCTTTCGATTCTCTTTTTTCCATTATCAGATAATAAAAATGTCTTGAATCCTAAATCTTGTATCTTCTTAAACAGCTCATCTACCTCTGGTGTAGAGTCCTCTCCATGAGGAACCAATGTATTATCAATATCAAATATTATTCCTCTATAACCCTTTTCATATAACTTATTATAATCAATAGTAAATACACTTTCTACATATTCATATGGGTACAACTTTTTTAACATTTTTTAATACCTTCTTAGTATAATATTTATTTTAAAATATCACTTATCTTAAAATAAGTCAATATTTGTTCATT
>CAYOBB010000087.1:2068-4300 GCA_964402195.1 uncultured Clostridium sp.
TAAGAAAAACTGTGCTTTGTAATTCGTAAATTATTATCTAATAACAATTAATTTTCTAGTTGTATTCATATACCTTTTTCTCTACTATTTCACAAATTAAATTTGCTGATTTTTCAACTCCAAGTAAATCACTATTTATACAAATGTCATAATTTTCATGGTTTGACCAATCTTTTTCTGTATAGTATTTATAATGATTTGCTCTTAATTTGTTAATTCTCTTTATTTCTTTTTCTGCTTTCTCTTTACTTAATCCATAAATTTCTGTAGCTCTTTTTATTTTGTCTTCCATATTACTATATACAAATACTTTTATTACATCTTTTCTATCTTTAAGAATAAAATCAGCACATCTTCCTATAATAACACAAGACTCTTTACTTGAAATTTCTTTTATTAATTCTGACTCTTTTAAAAATAATTCATCTGCATTATTTAATCCAACGTAATATCCATTATTTAAACTAGATAAAACATCTCTTTTTTGTTCATTACTTTCTATATATTCTTCTGATAGTCCTGTTTCTTTAGCTAATTTTATTATAAAATCTTTATCATATAATTTAATTCCTAACTTATCTGCTATTAATCTTCCAATATATCTTCCACCAGAACCATATTCTCTCGATAGCGTAATTACTATGTGTTTGTCTAACTTGTTATCAGTAGAAGTATCATCAATTAATGTCTGACTTGTTACTTTTGATTTTCCAAGATTCTTTACTTCAAATATAATTAATGATAATGCTATTATAAAGCTAAGCCCGTCAGCAAATGGTCCTGCGAATAGTACACCTTTTATTCCCATTATACTGCTTAATATAAACATAGCTGGTATCAAAAATAGAATTTGTCTTGACAAAGATAAAATCGCACTTTTAATACTTTTACCAATTGCTTGGAAAAATATTCCTGATGGTATTTGAATTCCATTACAAATACATAACATTAAATATATTCTAAATGCTAAACAAGCAAATTCTGAATAATTTAGATCATCACTATTACCAAAAATAGAAATCAATTTATTTGGTATAGTTTGGAATAATATAAATGCAACTGTACTAATAATAACACTTAATTCTAGTACCTTTTTTAATGTTTTTTTGACTCTATCATATTTTTCTGCTCCATAATTATATCCAATTATTGGCTGAGCTCCTGATGCAATTCCTATAATAATACTATTTAGAATTTGACTTATTTTCATAACTATTCCTAGTACTGTGATTGGTATTTCAGAACCATACTTAGAATCAGCTCCATATTTTCCTAATAAATTATTTTCAACAGCTACTACAAAAACAAAACTCATTTGTGTAATAAAACTACTAATTCCTAGTAATGCAACTTTTTTACATGTACTTGTTTGTAATTTTAATTTATCCTTAGTTATTGTAATAGATTTAAAATTCTTAATATACACTATATTCATAATAAAAGTTAATATTTGACTTATTATAGTCGCAATAGCAGCTCCACTCACTCCCATTTTGAATACAAATATGAATATAGGGTCTAATATTACATTTAATACTGCTCCTGATACCATTGAGGTCATAGCATACCTAGGATTTCCATCTGCTCTTATTATAGAATTTAATGTTGTACCAATCATCATAAAAGGTAGTCCTATAGCTATAATATATCCATAATTTAATGCATATTCTTTTAATACATCTGTACAACCAAAAAAAATTAATATCTGCGGTAGAAATGCTAATACTCCTAAACATAGAGTAATAGATATTATTGCAGATAATATAATTCCATTTGCAACACCTTTTCCCGCTTCTTCCTTTTTCTTTTCACCTAACTTTAAACTTAAATAGCTTGATGAACCATCGCCAAACATTAAAGCAAATGCCAAAGCAATCATAACTATAGGAAATACTACGTTAGTAGCTCCATTTCCCAAATATCCTACTCCCCAACCAATAAATATCTGGTCTACAATATTATATAAAGAATTTACTAATAATGATATGATGCATGGTATAGAAAATTTTCTCATTAATTTTCCTATTTTTTCGTGTCCTAAAATATTTTCTTCGTTTTCCATTTTATTTTCTCCTATTTTAAGTATATATTTTCATTTTAAGCGAAAAAATACAACACAATATAAAATTGGTGTTGTTCATTAATCATTACTTCTAATAAATAATGTACATTTCCATTTCTTCTTTAGTATTAGTTATTGTAACATAATTTTTGTCTTTAGTAAAGTGTTTT